>JBAIYF010000771.1:0-4808 GCA_037916115.1 Anaerolineales bacterium | reverse complement strand
GGCTGACGGCTTTATCGGTGCTGACGGTGAGCACTTTCTTCACACCGGCATCCAACGCCGCTTCGACCACATTCGCCGTGCCCATGATGTTGGTCTTGATGGCTTCCATCGGGTTGTATTCACAGGCAGGCACCTGCTTAAGCGCCGCCGCATGGACGACAATATCCACGCCGTGCATGGCGCGCACAAGACGTTCGCGGTCACGCACATCGCCGATAAAATAACGCAGGCGCGGGTCGTTGAATCCGCCCACCTGCATTTCGTGCTGCTTCAACTCGTCGCGGCTGAAGATGATGACCTTCTTGGGTTGTTTCTCTTCGAGCAGAATTTTGGTGAACTTCTTGCCAAACGAGCCGGTCCCACCAGTGATGAGTACAACTTGATTTTTCCAGTCCATGAAAATACCTCTTTATTCCTTGATAAGCGGGCTTCAATTCCCGCCCAAATTGGCAGTACGCCGAAGTTTACTCTGAATTCCTGCAATAATCCCTATCAATCACCTGCCGAACCTCGGCTGTCAACGGCTGATCGATATTCCCAAACATCTCGCAAATTTGCAGTCGGATCATCCTCTCACTAATAACACGCTTTGCAAGTTGTTCGAGACGTTCGGCATTACCCATAATGGCGTAAGCCTTCAAAAATGGCAACCATTCCACACGATCTTCAGGTGAGTATTTCAGCCGGAAGGTCTCTTCACCCAAAGAAGCCACCTCGTCCCATTTATCCATTTGAGCAGCAAGATCCGCTTTTTGGAAGTAATAACACCAACCCCGCTCCGGTTCTGGTCCAAAGATGTATTCTTGCGGCACGACAGGTTCAGCATCCAAGATTACGTGGTCAATATTCGAAGATGGTGCAGCAAGGGTGACCCCTACCGGGTCGTAAATCGAAATCAATGGCTGTTCTCCATCAATCACATGGACACAGGACCCTGTAGTCGGCTGGCTGATGACAAGATAATTGGAGTAATCAAATACCGAGGTGTGGCTGCGATACGTGCGTTCCCACAAACCAGTCCCATCCAAAATGGCGGGCAGATGTTCGCTATTTGGCGTCAGCCCAGAGATGGGATACACAACCGGCACAGTGTCCTGCCGTACAGGAAAATACATTACATTCGCCGCTTCCATCATCCCAAAGCCGTCGCCTTCCATACCAGGGATGGGGTATTGAACGACCAGCGTTGTCCCTTCACGAAAAGCGGGCACGCGCCAAGCCACCTGCCACCAAAATTCCTGCAAAGCGGCTTCATCACGCTTCGCCTGGGTGGCAATGCCAAATTGCGCCAGCACCGCGAAAATCACCAGCACATTCAACATCGCCATCTGTGCGCGCTTCAGCGACAACGTACCTACGAATGCGGCAATGAAAAGCGCCGCCGCCAATGAAACCGGCAGCCCATAATGGGAATATCCAAGGGTATTGATGTAACGATTCGCCAGCACGGTCGGCAGGACGCCAAACATCATGCCGAGCAAACCAAGCAGCAGCGCCTCCTGCCGGACCTGATCCAGTGAGCCATTAACATCTTTTTCTTCAGATGTGGGTTTGAGTAGCTTCTCTGCAACGAACAAGAGCAAAACCACCGCCGCCGCAATCAGTAAACCGCCAGCTGTATCACGCAGGCGCAACCCTTGAAAGAAGACAGTAAACTGGTTGAACCATGTCTCAAGGGTCAAACTGAGTAGACTTCGATACAACTGAAAGAACCATGCCACCAAAGTAGACAGCGGGTTTTCAAAGAACACACCAATCTGAAGGCTGATGTCGGTCGCTTTGCGTTCGTTGGTGAAGAAGAACATGCGATAGATAATAAAACCGGCTGGGATTAGCACATTCCACGCCCACAAGCGAAGTGTTGTCGCAAGTCGTTTCCAAATGTTCAGCGAAACGCCGCGCCCTGCCAGCAGATACAACGAAAAAAAACGGAAGGCTTCCATGCCAATGGCGTAATCCACCAAGGCGATGTAGGACCAACCCGTCAGCACGGCACCGACTAGAAGCGCAATCCGCAGACCCGGGCGTTGGGTTTGAGCCGCTTTTAACGTCAAGGCAATGGATAGGGTTTGCAGGGCAAGGCTTGCCATCATCGGTTGGTATTCGATGGCGCTGATCCACCAAAAATAGCCGGGGAAGATCACGAACAGCAGGGCAGCCACGAAGTTGAACTTGCGCGCGTTCTGCCAGAGGCTATTGAAGATCCACAACGCGCCGATTGCAGCCAGCCCGCGCCAGAGATAAATGCCGATATGCCACGGCAGGGGGTAAATGCCAAAGATGGAAAAATATAATTCAAAAAAATAACCGCGCGCGGGTCGGTCAATGCGAAACATTTCATGAAAGATTTTCACCCCGCCCGCAATACTGTCGTAGATGTAGTACCAATCGTCGGTGTAATACACCAATTTACCAATATGCGGCAAATAAACAACACCAGAAATGAGAAACAGAAAAAGGATTTCAGGAAAAGGACGCTTTTTCCAGAACATTTATTTTTTCACCACAATTAACGGATATTGACCATTCTCGGCAAAGAACCTGGGAAAGACACCCTCAAGCCAGAAGACGAATTTCAGAAAAGCCCGCCCACCGAACGGACGCACAAAGTTGCGCAAAATGCGGGTGCTCAATCCGCGCCACGGCTTGAGTTCGATGGTCATCTTCGAGCCGATCTCACGCTTCATCCATTCGGGGGTCATTTTTTCCACGAAGGTTCCGGCCGGGGCATCTTCGTTCAGCCATTCCTTTTTCTTTTTGGCAGAACGCCCGGAGAACTTGCGCAGCAAACCGATGAACGGTTCCGCCATGCGGCTGATGAGCGGATCGCTCCAACCATTGACGATGGCAGCCGTGCGCCCCGGTGCGAGGACGCGATGAATCTCCGCATAGGCTTTGGGGTGTTCCGGCAAGGCAAGGTGATGGATGGCGTGCATCGAAACGGCGCCATCGAAGGCGTCTTTCTTGAAGGGAAGATTGGCAAGGTCACCGACGACGAACAGACCGTGGTCACCGATGCGGTTGCGAGCCTCACGCAAGGCTTGAATGGAAATATCCAGGCAGACGCGCTTCTGGTAACCCGCTGAATAGGTCTTGTATTCTTCATACTGGACGGGACCCGACCCGGCGTCGAGCATGAAGCGACCGGTGGGGATGAGTCCATTTAGCACGCGCAGGCGTGTCTTGTGGATGTATTCGCGCGAGACGGGGCGCAGGTCTTCGTAACGGGCATTTTGGTAATTGCCGTCCTCTTCCTGCATCCAGCCGATCTCATCATAAAATTCACGGACTTTTTGTTTGGTTTCGTTGGTCATCTATTTCTCTCTTTTTTATGTCATTGCGAGGGCGTTCTTGCTCTTCGCCCGAAGCAATCTCCTACTAAATGGGAGGTTGCTTCGTCGGGAAGAACACCCTCCTCGCAACGACATTTTATTTCCAAGTAAACGGCTCGCCTACCAAAAAGCCGAATGTGTCGTTGAATTGTGCCATGCCTTCTTCGCTTAATACTTTTTCAAGCGGCCAGACGTCGAGGTCGTCCCAGAAATTCATGAGACGCCACGGGAAAGGGCGCGGGTATTCGAAGAAGAAACGGTAGGCGTAGTTCCAGGCAAATTCAATTTGCTTGTCGTTCATTTGATGGGCGGGAATATCTGCCAGCACTTTTTCGAGCGTGGCGTAGTATTCGTCCCACGAGTTCGGGTCGATGGTGATGCCGCGCCCACGATAGTGAGTCTGTCCGCATGAAATGACGGGGCGTCCGTTCATGGCAGTTTCAAGCCCGACTGTGGTGGTGTACGCCAAACCGACATTGGCAATTTCGATCAAGTCGTAGGTGTTGACATTATCCAACGCGCCGATGACGTGAATATGGCTCGGCAACTCGGGCAACGCCTCTTTCACCACCGTCGCCATCGACTTGGCTTGCGGCACCAATTTTTCGCCGGGATGCACACGGATGACCAACTGCACATCCGTCCGCTTGGCAAAGTATTGGACGGTCTTCGTGATCCACTCGGTCATGGAGGCGGCGAAGATGTCGCGCCCAAGCGTGAGACTGTCGCCGAGCACATTCGCAGCGAGCATCACCACTGGGCGGTCATCCAACCCGACTTGCTTGCGGGTCACCTCTGCGCCTTGTGAAGAGACATACTGCCAGAGCCGCTTCGACTTACCCCATACACGAGCACCGCGGCGGGCGTTTTCAAGGTCGGCGACTCGCTCGAACATTTCATCGGTCATTGGCAGGGAGCAACGCGCCTCAACAAGATAATCCGTCTCCTGCTGCATGATGGATGAGTTCTGCGCCAGCCAGATCTGCTCGCGCTGGTCGTTGAATTCGTAGGTCACGGCGTCAATGCCGAGATAACGCGCCACGCGGAAAACAATGCCCATCTCAAGAATCAAACCGTTGGGAATCAAAACCACATCGGGCTTGTTCATTTGCATGTATTGCAATGCGGCTTTGGCAGCGAAGGTATTGCGTTCCACGCGCAGGTCATACAAGGCACGGTCGCCTGCATCGTTCATATCCACTTCTTCGCGCATCAGGGTGTATTGCACGTCCCACAATGAAATCTCTTTGACGTCTGCTTGTATTTTTTCAGGCAATTCATCCGCAACGTGAGCTCGCAACGTCCCGTGTGAAGCGCGGGACGAAGTTTGCATATCCATCATCGAAACATGTTTCACCAACGGCGACAACACTTTTAGCGCATCGTGTGTATGAAGAATACGCTGACGCTGCGTGAACTTGTCTTTTTCTTTGTGCCATTCGGAATACGGCAGGGTCAACAAAGTAACGTCATGCC
>JBAIYF010000770.1:0-8116 GCA_037916115.1 Anaerolineales bacterium | reverse complement strand
CAGCGCCGAAGAGGAAGTCTTCCGGTCCGCCGCCGGTGTAGACGCCCGTGCGCGGGTCAGAGGCGGTTTGAGCGGCGGCGTAAAAGACGGGTGCGCCGGGGTAAGCCAGTTGTAAAAGAGCAGTGGCTGCAATTACTTCCGCGTTGCCGACGGCGAGTGTGCCAGCCATTGTGGCGGGACCGGTGGTCATGCAGGCGGTCATGGTCATGAAGCCGGTCGGCACTCCGTGTTCGGCGGCGATCAAGGCTGCGTCGAGCGACCCGCCATCGTGTCCGAGAGGAGGCGCGGTGCACTGCATCAACGAGAGGACGGGGCGCTTGCGCAATTCCTCTTTGCTGCCCGCGAGCATGATCGCCATTTCCATTGCGGCTTTGGCTTCCTCCACGTTGTAAATGGACTCGGTCTGCACGTGTTTGGTGGAGTTCTCCCAAACCGCTTTGAGTTCGTGCAGTCCGCGCGCTTCAACGGGGGCATCTTGCGCCGAGACGGGCACCCAGTGGAACGCAACTTCTTCGGTGGCATCGGCAACCCGGGCGATGTCACGCACGTCTTGCAGTTCGGTGGTGCGCTTCACGCCGGTGTGGATGTCGATGATCTCTACGCCGCAGCCATCGGTGCCAAGGTTGACGTGGTTGCCGTCGAGTGAGAGATTTTGCTGCGGGTCGCGCGCACCGAGAATGTAGGCGGGTGGCGCTTGCTTGAGCGCATCTTCGATCAGATACGGCTTGACCTTGACGATCTTCTTCTCATAGTTCACGTCTGCACCGACATCTTCCCAGATCTTCAACGCTCGCTTCGATGGGAAGCGCACACCGACGTTCTCGATGATGTGCAAGGTGGCTTCGTGAATTTTTTGAACGTCTTGCTTGCTCAGTATCTCCAATTTGAGTTTTGGATCACTGATGGTCTTGATTTTTTTATGAGACATATGCCCTCCAATGGCTATGCCTCTCTTCTCTCTCTGGTTGTTCTATTACGTCATTGCCTGCACCGTGTGGCGAAGCAATCTACTGTTCATAATGGACATTGAGATTGCTTCGGGCTGTCGCCCTCGCAATGACGTACTACGCCTTCCCAACCAACTGCTTCGCCAACTGCACCGCGCCGACCGCGTCTTCCGACGTGCCATCGGCTTTGATCTTGGTTGCCCAGTCGCGGGTGATCGGCGCGCCGCCAACCATCACCTTGATGCGTGGTCGCAGGTTTTCCTTGTCCAACTCTTCGATGATCTCACGTTGACGTACCATCGTCGTAGTCAGCAATGCGCTCAGACCGATGATCTGCGCATCGATCTCCAATGCCTTGCCGATGATCTTGTCGGCGGGCTGGTCCACGCCGAGGTCGGTCACTTCAAAGCCGGAGGCGCTGAGCATGGTGCCAACCAGGGTCTTGCCGATCTCGTGAATGTCACCTTCGACGGTGGCGAGAATGACCTTGCCCATTGTTTCACGGGCTTCACCGAGCTTGAGCAATTCCGGTTCGAGCGTGGCAACCGCGGCTTTCATCGCTTCGCCCGCCATCACCAGTTCAGGCAAAAAGGCTTCGCCTGCGCCGAACTGGTCGCCGATGTAGTTGACGCCGATCACAAATCCCTTCGTGATGGCATCCAACGGCGGGACGCCCATTTCGATGGATTTTTGGGCGAGTTCCACCGAAAGGTCTGAGTCCCCGTCAATGATGCTTTGTGCCATATCCTTGAATAATTTCTCGAGTTCTTCCGACATACTGCCTCCTGATGGGTTACTTTGATTTTTTGAGCAAGTGTGAAACTTGTTTTTCTTTTTCGCGCAACATTTTTTTGGGGATGTTGCGGTACATTTCCAGCCACTTCCCAGATTCCATGACATGCTCCAGAGAAACCTTCACCGCCAGGTCGGGGTCGTGCTTTTTGAATGCGGTCAAAATGGCAGTGTGCTCATCGTGAGTTTGTGCTACGCTGCCCGAGACCAGTTCCGGCTTGCGGTAGAGCGCTTCATACAGCAGCCAATCAGGGAATGCGTTCGAAACAATGGCATATAACTGAATGAGCAGGTTGTTCCCCGAAGCCTCCGCAATGGCGGAGTGAAACTGGCGGCTAAGTTGGCGTTCCTGCGGCATCTCGCTCAATTCCACATGGCGATCCATTTCCGCCATAATGTCTTCAAGGTTTTTGATCTGTTCGGGGGTAATGTTAAGTGCGGTCTCCCGGGCAATCATTGCTTCAAGAATGAGGCGCATACCATAGGCATCAACAACATCTTTTTCAGACATTTCCCGCACGCGTACTCCGCGGTAAGGAACACGCTCGGCAATACCCTTTGCAACCAGCAAGTCAAACGCTTCGCGAACCGGGGTCATGCTCACGCCCATCTGGCTGGCGATCTCTTCCTGTCGCAGCCAGTCGCCGGGCGCGTACTTTCCTTCAATGATCTGACGGTGCAGGGCATCGTAGATTTCTTCTTTAAGTGGTTTGTGGGTGAGTTCTTTCGAAGCTATTGACGCCATGATTGTATATTATATATAATCTGTCATTATTCTGGAAGTGCCTGATGTCATCCTTTTTTGTATCGGGTATACTCAGAGGCATGGAGCAATAATGTCTGACATTGATCTCTCCCAATTACATCCTGCGATCGAAAAGTTCATTCCAATGGGCCGCTCAGGGCTGATGCCAGCCTTGCATGCGGCTCAAAATATTTATGGCTGGCTTCCAGAGCCTGTTGCTGCCGAGGTTGCCAAAATCCTGCGCGTTCCGCTGGCAGATGTGCATGGAGTCATCGAGTTCTATTCGATGTACTACAACAAGCAGACCGGCAAGAATGTGATTCGTGTGTGTACCGACCCGGCATGCGGATTGCGCGATGGGGATGGTCTCTTGAAAAAACTCTGCCGTGAGTTTAACGTGGACCCGCATCAGACTCACCCGGAGTTGGATCTCACCATTGAGCCGAGTCCATGCCTTGGGCTGTGCGACCAAGTCCCAGCCATGCTGGTGACCAAAGGTGATCGCGCCCTCGAAGATTTCGGCATCGACGAAACGTTCCGACCATATTCACCCGTCGGTGGGACGCTGCGATTGCTCACCAAAAATTGCGGCGGCGGGACAACCTCGCTTGAGAAATACGGGAACTATTCTGCCCTGAAGAAAGCTAAAGCCATGAGCCGCGAACAGGTCGTGGAGGAGATCAAAGCCTCCGGTCTGGTGGGAAGAGGCGGAGCAGCCTTTCCGACAGGTATCAAATGGGAAGGGGCACTCAAAGCGCAGGCGGATGTCAAATATGTCATCTGCAATGCGGATGAGTCCGAACCGGGTACGTTCAAAGACCGCATTTTGATGATCGATGATCCGCATTTGATGATCGAAGGTTTGTGCATTGCGGCGTATGCAATTGGTGCAGCTAAAGGTTACATTTATATTCGCGGCGAATATCCGTATATTGTGCCGGTATTGGAAAATGCATTGAACGAAGCTCGTGCGGCGGGCTATCTTGAAGACCTTGATATTGAAATTCGTGTCGGCGCGGGCGCTTATATTTGTGGCGAGGAGACCGCGCTGTTTGAGTCGATCGAAGGGAAGCGCGGTTTCCCACGCGTGAAGCCGCCTTTCCCAACAACGCATGGCGTGTTTGGCAAGCCGACCGTCATCAACAATGTTGAGACGTTGAGCAATGTGCCGTTCATCATTTCAAATGGTTCGACTGAGTATCGCAAGATCGGCACCGAAAAATCACCGGGACCGAAATTGTTCTGCGTCTCTGGCGATGTGAGCAACCCAGGCTTGTATGAAGTTGCTTTTGGTGCAACCCTGCGTGAAGTGCTTGATATGGCGGGTGGAGTTTCCAGTAATAAGAAGCTTAAGTCTGTGCTGTTCGGCGGTGCAGCGGGTGCTTTTGCTACGTTAGAACACCTTGATGTGAAAATGACATTTGAAGACTTGCGCGCCGTTGGGCTGCCGCTTGGCTCTGGCGTGGTGATGGTCTTCGACGAGACCCGCGACATGCGAGATGTGCTCAAACGGCTCGGACATTTCTTTGCGCATGAATCCTGCGGAAAATGCTACCCCTGCCAGATGGGCACCCAACGACAAATGGAGATTTTGGATCGTGTTGCCGAAGGCAAAGCGTTGAAAGAAGACTTTGTCCGTTTGCAAGATGTCGGCTGGACGATGACCGACGCGAGCCTGTGCGGTTTGGGACAGACGGCGGCGAGTGCGGTGTTGAGCGCCATGAAGTTGTGGCCGGAAATCTTCGAGAGTTGAAAGTTTTTACTTGCAACCTTAAACCTGCGACCTGTAACCAGCAATCAACCAAGGTGAACCAATGACTATCACGTTTATGATGGACGGCAAGGAAGTCACTGCGCAAGACGGGCAGACCCTGCTCGACGTTGCCCGTGAGAACGGCATCGATATTCCCACCATCTGCTTCCACGAAGCGACCACAGCGAACGCTTTGTGCCGTATCTGTGTGGTGGAAGTGGAGGGGATGAGAGTGCTCCAGCCTTCGTGCGTTGTCAAGGCGGGCACCAATATGAAGGTCCAGACCCGAAGCGAGAAGGTGGTGCGTGCCCGCAAAACCATCCTCGAGATGCTTGCCTCCACCATGGACCTCTCCGATGCGCCCGACATCCTCACCATGATGGACGACTACGGCGCGAGCCACGAACGCTTCCCCGATGCCGTGCGGCGCGAGTCGGAGGTGAAGGATGACAACCCAATGTACATCCGCGATTATTCGAAATGCCTCTTGTGCTGGCGCTGTGTCCAAGTCTGTGCGGAGGATGCCCAATATACCTATGCCATCAACTTTGAAGGACGCGGTTTTGAAACCCAGATCGGTACATTTTTCGAGAAACCGATCCCTGAAACGACCTGTGTGATGTGTGGTCAATGTGTGGGGGTCTGCCCGACCGGCGCGTTGAAACCGAAGAGACAATACTTGTTGGAACAGGGTATGAAACCTGAAGAGATCAGTGTGATGAACACAGGCAGAAAAAGGCGCAAATAGTAACTAGAGAATGCTCAAGCGCTATTTGTCAACATTCAATTACTCCGAAAGGAGACCTCATGATCAAACCCGACCGTATTATTACCACCACCTGTCCATATTGTGGAGTGGGATGTGCGCTGAACCTGCACATCAAAGATGATCTCATCTACAGAGTGACCAGCCCCTTTGGTTCGCCGACCAATCACGGCAACCTATGTGTGAAAGGGCGGTTTGGTTACGACTATGTCCATTCAAAGGATCGATTGACACAGCCGCTGGTGCGTACGAACGGCGAACTTGTCCCCGCCTCATGGGATGAGGCGATGGCGCATGTTGCCGGGCGGCTGCTTGAAATACGCAATACCTACGGACCTGATTCGATCGGTTTTCTTGTTTCGGCAAAATGTACGAACGAGGAAAATTATCTTATGCAAAAGGTGGCGCGCGGACTGATCGGCACGAACAACGTCGATCACTGCGCGCGGCTCTGACACTCCAGTTCTGTCGCCGGTCTGGCGGCAACACTGGGTTCAGGCGCAATGACCAATTCGATCGGTGATATTCATCTTGCCGATGTCCTGCTGGTGACAGGCAGCAATACGACTGAGGCGCACCCCGTCATTAGTTTGGAGATGAAAAAGGCGGTTCGTATGCGAGGCTCCAAGTTGATCCTCATTGATCCGCGCGAGATCGAACTGGCAAACTTTGCGGTGCTCCATCTTCGTCCGCGTTCGGGCACGGATGTGGCTGTGCTCAATGCGATGGCGCATGTCATCATTGCAGAAGGTTTGGTGAAGCAGGATTTCGTCACAGCGCGAACGGAAAACTTTGATGCGCTCAAAGATGCCGTTAGGGACTGCACACCGCAATGGGCTGAGGACATCTCAGGCGTCCCTGCGGATATGATCGTTGAGGCAGCGCAGGTTTATGGTCAGGCAGGAAGCGCTGCCATTTTCTGGGCGATGGGCATTACGCAATCGTCACATGGCGTGGATAACGTCCAGGCGCTGGCAAATCTCGCACTACTGACGGGCAACTTCGGCAAGCCGGGATCGGGTGTCAATCCTCTGCGTGGACAGAATAACGTGCAGGGCGCATGTGACATGGGCGGGCTGCCGAACGTGCTGACAGGATACCAAGCAGTCACGAGTGAAGATGTCCGCACAAAGTTCGAGAACGCATGGCAAACGAGTGTGAAGATTCCTCCGAAGCCGGGGCTGACTGTGACCGAGATGATGAGCGGTGTGCTCGATGGACGCATCAAGGCATTGTACATTTTGGGCGAGAATCCAATTCTCTCCGACCCGAACACGAACCATGTACGTGACGCGTTGAGCAAGATCGAGTTTTTGGTTTCGCAGGATATTTTCCTGAACGAGACAGCGCAGATGGCGCATGTGGTTTTGCCCGGTGTGAGTTTTGCGGAAAAGGAAGGCACCAACACGAACACCGAGAGGCGCGTGCAGCGTGTGCGGACTGCATTACCAATTCGCGGCAATGCACGGCGCGACCTTGAGATCATTTGCGATCTGGGGCAGCGTTTGAGCGGCGTGGATGCGGATGAAAAGCTGGGTGTTGTTCACCCCGTTTCGAACTGGAACTACGCAGGCGCTTCTGCCGTGTGGGATGAGATCGCGGCTCTGACTCCATCCATGGCGGGAATCAGTTACGAGAGGCTTTACCATGGCGGATTGCAATGGCCCTGCCCATCTGCCGAGCATCCCGGAACACCCATCTTGCATAAGGAAAAATTCACCCGCGGACTCGGCAGGTTCACACCGTTGACGTTCCGCGAGCCGATGGAAGCGCCTGATGCAGAATATCCGTTCACTTTGAACACGGGACGTATTCTTCAGCACTGGCACGGCGGAACGATGAGCCGTCGTTCGGAAGGTCTGGCTTGGATCGTGCCCGAAGGCGAGATCCAAATCAATGATGAAGATGGCGCCCGGTTGGATGTTAAGACAGGCGATGTGATCCGCGTTGCATCACGGCGCGGCACGGCGGAAGGAAAAGCGCGGCTTACCGATAAACTTCCGCGCGGCATGGTGTTCATGACGTTCCACTTTGTGGAAGTGCCTGCCAATGCGCTGACAGGGGATGCGGTGGACCCTGTTGCGAAAATTCCGGAATATAAAGTCAGTGCAGTAAAGGTTGAAAAAATTTAGGATAATGTCGCTTATGTTGGAGGTGTTGTTTGGTAACCGAAGTTAAACCAGATCTGAATCGGGTCGTTGCTGATAAAGTGACGACCACGACCTGTCCTTATTGTGGTGTGGGCTGTACCCTGCAATTGCACGTCAAAGATGATTTTATCTACAAGGTCACCAGTCCTTTTGACTCGCCGGTCAACCAGGGAAACTTGTGTGTGAAAGGGCGTTTCGGCTACGACTTTGTCTATCACCCCAAGCGTGTTACCACCCCGCTGGTGCGCCGTTATCTGCTCGAAGGCAAACCCAAACCTGAAGGGCGCGAACAAGTCTTTGCCGTCAGTATTGATGGCAAACCAATTCCCGATTCCCAAATCTCTAACGATTGGGATTGGGTCGAAACCGATTGGGATTCCGCGCTGAACTTCGTGGCAGATAACCTTGTGCGCATTTACAAACGCGACGGTTCCGACGCGATGGCGGTCTACTGCTGTGCCAAAGCCACCAACGAAGATAATTATCTGCTGCAAAAGATGTACCGCGCCTTGTTCCGCACCAACAACGTGGATCACTGCACCCGTCTGTGTCATGCCGGTTCGGTGGTGGCGCTTCAGCAAGCCATCGGCTCGTCTGCCATGAGCAACACGGCTTCGCAGGTCATCATGAACGATGTCTTCATTGTGACCGGCTCGAACACGTCTGAGAACCATCCCATCATTGCCTTGCAGATGAAAGACGCCGTGCAGAAATACGGCGCGAAGATGATCGTCGTGGACCCGCGCCGGATCGACCTCGTGGATATGGCGGAGATGTGGCTGCCGCTGAAGCCGGGCACGAACGTGCCGGTCTTCTCGGCGATGGCGCATGTGATTGTCAAAGAGGATCTGGTCAACTGGGAGTTCGTCAAGAACCGCACCGAAGGCTTTGACGAATTCATGGAATCACTGGAAAAATTCACGCCCGAATATGCCGAAGAAATTTCCGGCGTGCCCGCTGAAG
>JBAIYF010000769.1:0-7899 GCA_037916115.1 Anaerolineales bacterium | reverse complement strand
AACGAACTCCTCATCGTTGCAGATAATGCCGCCCTGCGCGCAAAACAACAAGGCAAAGACCGCGTCAAAACAGCCAACGACTATGAAACGACTTGACCTCTTCCCTATCACAACCACCATCGAGAACAATCAACTGACCATTGCCGGGCACAACCTCAACACCCTCGCAGAACGATTTGGAACACCGCTGTATGTATATGACCGCGCCACACTGGACTCTGCCGCGCAGACATATCAGTCCGCGCTCGCCTCGTCCTACCCCGCGCCTGCTTCTATCACCTATGCTGGGAAGGCATTCCTCAGCCTCACCCTCGCACAGTGGACACAGTCTCACTCTCACGGACTGACCGTAGATTGCACAGGCGAAGGCGAGATCGCCATTGCCGTTGCTGCTGGCGTGCCGCGCGAAAACATCCTTGTGCATGGCGTCAATAAATCGAACGCAGACTTACTCGCCGCGATAAGCCATGCCTCCACGATCGTGGTAGACAATCGTAGTGAACTAAACCGAATTACCAATTTACCAATTACCAATCACCCATCCCTCTGGCTGAGACTCCTGCCCGGCGTATCCGTCAGCACCCACCACGCCCACACACAGACGGGTCACCACGAAAGTAAGTTCGGCATGACGCGCGAAGAACTCCTTGAAGCCGTCAGATTTTGCAAGCAAAACAACCTGCCTTTGAAAGGCATCCACTTTCACCAAGGGTCCAACTTCCGCGATCCTGAGCCGTTGATTCCCGCCATCGAAATGGCGCTCGATCTTGCCAAAGAGATCGGCTTTTCAGGCGAATGGCACTTCTGCCCGGGCGGCGGCTGGGGTGTGGCATATCACGAAGACGAACTCCCGCATCCATCCATTGAAAGTTATGTGCGCGGAATCGCTGAAGCAGTGGCAGATGGCTGCCGAACACGCGGACTTGACCTACCTCATTTGCATCTCGAACCCGGGCGCAGCATTGTGGCACGGGCAGGGGTTGCCATCTATCGCATCGGTGCGATCAAAAAACGCGGACATAAAACCTGGCTGCTCACCGATGGCGGCATGGCGGATAATCCGCGGTTCGCACTGTACGGGGCGAGATATTCCTGTTTACCGGTATCAAGCCCCGGTGGAGTCCGAAGCGAAAATGTATCCATTGCTGGTCCCTACTGTGAGTCCGGCGATATCGTTATAGAAGATCTTCCCATGCCAATAGTCAACGAAGGGGATTTAATCGCAATCCCGGTAGCGGGGGCGTATCACCTGAGTATGTCATCCAATTACAATGGCGCGCGCCGACCGGCGGTTGTGATGCTCGAAGACAACGCTGTGAAATTAATGATGCGTAGAGAAACCACCGCAGACCTGCTCACAAGGGATTAAGAAATTTATCACATAGACAGGGTATAACATCGGCAGGTATACTTCGCCAGATTTTTTAGGTATTCCAGTTTTATTACATCCACTCGAGGAGAGATCATGTCCGTTAAGGATTCCGTTCCTTCATCCAAACTCGCCATGTTCTGGTCGTTGACCAAACCGTCGCAATCGGGGCTTTTGCTTGCGACAGGCTTGGCTGGTTATATGAGCGCCCGCTGCCCTGTCTTCAATATTTCCACCATGCTTCAATTATCGGCATCTTTATTCCTTGCCATTGCGGGTAGTACCATCATGAACATGTGGTGGGATCGCGACATCGACGCCAAAATGGGACGCACCCAAAAGCGCGTCACCTCCAAGGGGCTTGTTACCGATAAAGAAGTTCTCATGGTCGGTGTGATCATTTCTGTCATCGGCATTGGTTGGGCGCTGGCAATGGATTGGCTCTACGGGCTGGTCGTTTTCGCAGGCTGGTTCTTCGACGTGGTTGTATACAGCATGTGGCTCAAACGCCGCACATGCTGGAGCATTGTTTGGGGCGGCATCTCTGGCGCCATGCCCATTCTGGCAGGGCGTGTACTCGGTCTCGGCGCTATCGACTGGATCGGCATCATGCTTGCCCTCGGCATTCTGCTGTGGATCCCCACCCACACCCTCACCTTCAGCATGAAATTCGAAAAGGATTATTCCGACGCGGGCGTGCCGACCTTCCCCTCTACCTACGGGTTGGCAGTTACGCGCTTCACCATTGCCTTATCCTCCGTACTCGCCGCAGCGGCAATGGTCATTGCGGGCGTCGGCATTGGTATGGATTGGGGCTTCCTGCGCCTTCTGGGAGTACTTTCCGCCGGTCTGCTCATGCTGGCAGTCGCCATGACCTTCAACCCCACCGAACGCGTCAACTTTGGTCTGTTCAAATACGCTTCCATCTACATGCTCGCCTCCATGATCCTGGTCGTCATCGACGTCATCTAAATGAAACTGTCCGCATCCAATAAAACCCTCCTGCTTCTCACAACCCTGTTGGCTGCTTATCAAGTTGCCGTCGGCATAGACGGGTTCAGCGCGCTGCCCATCATCGCCTACACCATTGCCTTTGGCGTGATGCTGATTGCAGCATTGCTTATCTACATTTTAGGGATCGAGGTGCTGGACTCGCCCATTGTGGTCATCGTCTCCACTATTATCCCGCTGAGTCTGGCGGTGGGTCTCGTCTGGCAGCACCTCGCCTCAGTGCGGACCCCGTTTCTGGTCTTCGCCATTGTCGGTTTCTTCGCTGTAGTTTTGACCCGGTCGATCCCACTGCAGAATAGGCTGCCCGTCATTGTCATTGCCATTACACACGGTGTAGCAGGTTGGATCATCTTCCTCCTGCCGATCATCGTCTCTGTGCAGGGCGCCACCAAACCGCTCTTCTTTCTTGTTGGCATTGGTGGTGTGCTGATCAGTTCTGTTGGGCTGCTGCTTTCCTTTTATCGAAGCGGAAAGCCCATCCTCGCCAAAGAACAGATCATGAGTCTTTTCCCAACATTACTTTTTATAACGACTGCGCTTTTTGTGGCAGGTTTTGCTTTCGGCTAGGGAAAAGTTTGGGGTGTAAAAACAAACTCAATTTCTGAATAGAAGCGAAAAAACTCCCCGCCAAGTTGGCGGGGAGTTTTTATCCTAATCATTGGAAGCGGGTGTTTTCCGCATCTGTTCTTCCTGGAGCATACGAATGCCGTTGCTGACCTGGTTCCCCATTTTTTCGATCTGTTCCTGTAATTGCATCAGGGTATCAAGCACGTAATTATCCGCATCAGCGCGGATGCCTTCTGCCTCGGCACGCGCCTGTGCAAGGATCTGGTCTGCGCGGCGCTGTGCCTCCTGGGTGATGATATCTTTTTGCGCCAACTGGTCGGCTTTTTCGCGGGCGAGCTGCAGGGTGCGGTTGGCTTCCTCTTGTGCCTGAGCCATTACGCGGTCACGCTGGGCAACAAGCTGCTGTGCCTTTTTCACTTCTTCAGGAATGGCAATGCGCATCTGGTCGATCAGTTCCAGCATGCGGTCTTCATCCACAACAACGTTATGGGTGAAGGGCACAGCCTTCGCATCGTTGAAAAGTTCTTCCAGTCGGTCGATCAGTTGAAGGATATCCATAAGCAACTCACGTTTTTGAGGCGAATTTCCTTTTCGCTACTTTGATGTTTTTATGAAGTACTCTGTAATTCTAGCACATTAATACAACGACTTGTCTGCGAACGAATGTCCGTCAGGGTTTTATCATGTTGTTGGGGAATCAATCCCTTAAGGCGTTCGGCGGGGAGTGATCGCCCCCCATTTCAGATACTTTTGTCTTGAGGGCGCGCTCCACGTATGGTGGAACCATGCTGGAGACGTTGCCGTTGAGCATGGCGATCTCCCGCACTGTGGACGATGAAAGGAAAGTATGCTGCTCGGCGGTGATGAGCGCCACCGTCTCGACCGATGCCCCGGCAAGACGTTGGTTCGCCAGCGCCATGCGGAACTCGAACTCAAAATCGGAGAACACGCGCAATCCGCGCACGATGACATGCGCATTGATCTTTTGGGCGAACTCAATGGTCAGCCCGCTGTAGCCAGTGACCCTGATCTTGGGGTTGTCCTTAAATGCCTCCGTAACCAAGGCAATGCGCTCCTCCGGTGAGAACATCAGGTTCTTCAAGGGCTTGTCGTAGACCGCCATCACCACTTCATCAAACAGTTTTGAGGCACGGTTGGCAATATCCATGTGCCCGTAGTGGATGGGGTCGAATGTTCCAGGAAATAAGGCTCTAACCATTTGGTTTTGTAGTCCTTTTAGTTTAGTGGTTTGATAGTTTGGTAGTTGGATAGTTTATCTGTTGCCATCCAACTAACTATCCAACTAACTCACATCGCTCGAGGTGTTCTTCCAGAAGCGTTCGAATGCTTCGGCAAGCAAAGCATGCTCGGGCTGGGTAAGGTAGGGATCGCGCCCAAACAAAGATTTGGCTTGTTCACGCGCTTTTTCGATCAGAGGCAGGTCGGTCAGGCTTGCCATCTTTAGGGACGACGCAAAACCCGCCTGACGCGTACCAAGGAATTCGCCCGGTCCGCGCAATTTGAGGTCGAGGTCGGCAAGTTCAAAGCCGTTGTTCGTGGTCGCCATCGCCTGCAGACGGTCGTTCTCCGTCGCGTTTTCGTGTGTGGGAATCAACAAACAGGTGGATGCTTTCGAGCCGCGCCCCACACGTCCACGCAATTGATGCAGCTGCGCCAGACCAAACCTGTCTGCACCTTCGATCAACATCAAGGTGGAATTGGGCACATCCACACCCACTTCAATGACCGTGGTGGAGACGAGAATATCAAACTCATGGTCGCGGAATTTGTACATCACCTCATCTTTTTCAGAGGGGCGCATACGTCCGTGCAGCAAGCCAAGTTTCAGATCGGGGAAGACTTCATTCGACAATTTTTCGAAGTCGTCCACGGCGGCACGCGCATCGATCTTCTCGTTCTCATCGATCAACGGATAAACAATGAACGCCTGACTGCCCTGCTGTACCTGTGCGCGGATCATCGTGTACGCGCGCTCACGTTCCTGCGGGCGGAGCACATAGGTGGCGATCGACTGTCGCCCCTCAGGCATCACGTCCATTACAGAAATATCAAGGTCGCCAAAAATTGTCAGCGCCAGCGAACGCGGAATTGGCGTGGCAGTCATCACCAGCAAATGCGGGTTTGTCCCCTTACTGCGAAGCTCTGCGCGCTGTTCCACACCGAAGCGGTGCTGCTCATCGATCACCACAAATTGCAGATCCTTGAACTGAATATCCGGCTCGATGACTGCATGTGTACCGATAATGATCTTGATGGACCCATCTGCCAATCCCTGACGGATTGCTTCTTTTTCGGTCTCGGGCGTGTTTCCCACCAAAAGGCGTACTTCCTCGCTCTTAAGATAACCATGTTCACCAGCCAGTTGATTGGAGAAACTGCGGTAATGCTGCTCCGCCAAAATGGACGTGGGCGCCATGATGGCAGCCTGCGAACCATTCGAGACCACCATACTCGTTCCCAGCGCAGCGACCACCGTCTTACCCGAACCCACATCGCCTTGAACAAGGCGGTTCATAGGTTTACCCGAAGCCAGGTCATTGCGAATATCGCCTAGCACTTCTTTCTGCGCCGAGGTCAGGGTGAAAGGTAAAACTGCAAGACGAGAATCAAGCCACTCGTCGGTAACGGTAAAGCGCCTGCCTTCCACTTCCTGCCAGTCACGCTTCTGACGCAGAACCCCCATCTGCAAATAAAAGATCTCATCGAAGGCAAGCCGCTCACGTGCCAGTTTGAGCCGCGCCTGCGAATCGGGAAGATGCACTTGTGTCAGAGCTTCACCCAGCGATACAAGTTGCGCCTCTCGCTTGATCGTATCCGGCAGCGCATCCACCACAGCGGGGGCCCAAAAAGAAGCGACCTGATTTATTTGTCCGCGCAGCCATTTTTGGTTAATGCGCTCGGTCAGTGAATAGATCGGCACAATGCGATTGGTATGCAAGGCTTCCATCTCCACCAGTTCCCAATCGGGGTTGTTCATCACAATACGCCCAAGGTATTGATCGATCTTGCCGGAAACTGAAATGGCGTCGCCTGCTTTCATTTTATTGATCAACCAGGGCTGGTTGAAGAACGTCAATCGCAGCGCTCCTGTGCCGTCTGTGATGATCACTTCAGTAATACTGAACTTGCCGCCGCGGATCGGTCTACTATTCACACTCTTCACTGAACCCAACACAGTGACCACATCCCCATACATCAGGCTCTGAATAGGTTTGAGCAGGGAGTAATCTTCATAACGGCGCGGAAAGTAATACAGCATATCGCCCAGCGTGCGCATGCCAAGTTTCGAAAGCAACTCAGCATTCTTCGGTCCCACACCGTTTAATACGGTCAATTCCGCATTTAATGCGGCTGGTGTCTGGCTATGCTTTGCACTGGTGGCACTTTCAAAACGCGGCGGTGGAGCCTGTCTCGGTTTTTGCTGTTGTTGTTGCTGGTGCGGCGGTTGCGGTTTTTGAAAATTCTGCTTCGGCTGACCCTGCCCCTGCGCCGTAACCGTTTCAGCCTTATCCACTTTGGTATTCCCCGTGTCACCGCTTCGTTCCAGACGTTGAGGCTGTATCTGTTTCTGAGGCTGAGGCTGCCCCTTGGGCTTTTGCTCTGCCTCCGGGTAGGTCTCGCCAATGCGTTTCCACAATCCCTTGAGCGAATCAGCCCGCCCCGCGGGGGGAAGTTTTTCATATGTGCGCAGGCGCGAAACAACAGCCTGGATCACCTCTTCCGCCACGCCATCGGCGCGAGCTTCCCCCTCCCAATAGTCAAGCATTTTAGCTAGTCCGCCGATAATGGCGGTATTTTTGTATTCGTTTTCGTGTTCGAGTCGAAAAAATTTGCGTAGTTTTTCCAAAGACGGTTGCATAATAAGCAATTTTATCATGGGCGCAACCAATTCTCTTGCGGGACGTATAATCCTGCAATTCGAGTTACGGGTTACAAGTTGAAGGCTGCAGGTTGCTCAACTTTTAAACTGTAATCTTCAATTTCATTGAAGGAGATTTCATCATGCACTGGTTCAACAACAGCAAACTCTTCGAGCTCGCCCGCCAGGGACAGCGCCTGACACACATCGCAGCGGTGATTCCGCTTTCATTTGTTTTCATGGTGGTGGCACAATTTGGCGCTGTCCCAGTTGTGATCGTCATGTCCGCAATATACGGCTTTTCAGAAAGCCTGTTGAGCATGGAAGGACTCCCCGCCACCACAGCAGGTTTTTGGATGGGGATGATCCTGACGACATCGTTCATCCTTGTATATTTCATTCTTTGGGCATGGCTCAAATGGGTGGAGAAACGTCCATTCTGGACGATGGGCTATGAAATGCAAAAAGCCCTCTCTCAATACGCCCGCGGATTTCTCATCGGCGCATTGATGTTCGCCGGTTCGGTAGGGATTCTGGCGCTGTTCGGCAGTGTATCCTTTGAGCAGGGCGACCCGTCCCTGCAAGGAACTGCCGCAATCGGCGGTGTCATGCTCGTACTACTCGGCTGGATCGTTCAAGGCGGCGCAGAGGAGGCTCTCATCCGCGGTTGGGCATTGCCGGTCATCGGCGCACGTTACAAACCGTGGATCGGGCTGTTGGTTTCATCGCTCATCTTTGCCCTGCTTCACGGCCTGAACCCCGGCTTGAGCGCCATTGCCCTGCTTAACCTCGCATTGTTCGGCGTGTTCGCCGGTCTGTACGCCATGCGCGAAGGTTCCATGTGGGGTATCAGCGCTTTGCATAGTGTCTGGAACTGGGTACAGGGAAATTTCTTCGGCTTCCAAGTCAGCGGCACAGACGCGGGCGGGGGCACGCTCATCAACCTGATGGAAACCGGCGCAGACTGGCTCACCGGCGGCAAGTTCGGTCCCGAAGGTGGGTTGGCTGTAACGTTCGTTCTATTAGTATCGATCGCAATTACATTGTTTTGGAAAAAGCAAGGAACTGCACA
>JBAIYF010000768.1:0-2152 GCA_037916115.1 Anaerolineales bacterium | reverse complement strand
TTGTAGAATGTCGCTCATCGCCGGGCAGGAGAGGCCGTTGTTCCATGTGCAGGCATCTCCCAGTCCAATGATCGTTCCACCGAGGACGGCGATCACCAGACCGATGACTGTTATACGGGTGATGTGTTCTTTCAACAACATTGGCGAAAGCAACGCCACCCACAGCGGACCTGTTCCAACGAAGACCACCGAACTGGCTACACTGGTGTACTCCAGCGAAGTGATCCACGTGGCGAAGTGAGCGGCGAGGAAAATGCCTGAGAAAACACCGAACAGGATCTCGGTCCGTGTGAAGCGCTTGATCTCATTCCAATTACGGGTGAGTGCAATTGGCGCGATCAGCAGGGTGGCGAATGTCAGGCGCAGAGCGGCGATCACCAAGGACGGTGCACCGTCACCCTGTGCGAAGCGGATGAAAATGCTGGCAGTAGAAACTGCCAGTGTGGCAACGATCAAGGCAAGGGGTAGAAAGAAGCGGGTTTTAGAATCCATAACGCAGGAGTTTAATCGAAACAGGCGACTCTTGCACTCCTGCGTAAGGTATGCTACATTCAAACCATCACTACACAAAGGAGAAAACAAAATGTCCACTGTGAAACAAGAAATTGCCAAACTGGTTGTCAAAAAGGTGAAGGGTATCAACGAAGCTCAAGCAGAACAGGCTGTTGAAGTGGTACTCGACTTTGTTGAGAAGAAACTCCCCCCCCACATCGGTAGTAAACTTGATGCCATTCTCTCTGGCAATGTGAACCTGAGCGACGGGATCGGGCTGGATGATGCCGCAGGGTTGCTCGGCGGTTTGCTCAACAACGATAAAAAATAGTATGCTTGAAAACCGCTGCGTACAGGGTGCGCGGCGGTTTTCCTTGCCTGCTTTTGGATATATTAGATATTTGTTATAAATTTTGGCTTTTCTTGCACCTCATGCTCATGCAGGATAAAATCAAATAGACCAATTCAGAATAAATATAAGGAGATTTCTCATGGCTTTTGAACTTCCCAAACTTCCCTATGCATACGATGCTCTCGAACCCCACATCGACGCGCGCACGATGGAAATTCACCACACCAAGCACCACCAGACATACATCACCAATTTGAATGGTGCGGTGGAAAAGACCCCCGAATTGCAGGGTAAATCCCTCGAAGCGATGCTCAGCGACTTGAACGCCGTTCCCGAAGCTGTCCGTGCCGTGGTCCGCAATCATGGCGGCGGTACCTACAACCACAACCTCTTCTGGGAGATTATGGGTCCCAATGCTGGCGGCGCGCCCAAGGGTGACCTCGCCAAAGCGATCGATGCTTCCTTCAACTCCTTCGACGCCTTCAAGGACGAATTTACCAAGTCTGCCACCACCCGCTTCGGCTCTGGTTGGGCTTGGCTCGTCAAAAAGGGCAGTGGTTTGGCTGTGGTCTCCACTGCAAATCAAGATACCCCGCTCTCCGAAGGCATGACCCCCATCCTTGGCATCGACGTGTGGGAACACGCTTATTACCTCAACTACCAGAATCGCCGCCCCGATTACATCACCGCCTTCTGGAATGTGATCAACTGGGAAGCTGTTTCCGCAAAATTCGCGGCAAAGTAATTCCCCCTTTTATTTCCACGTAGCCCCGCAAAACTGCGGGGCTTTTATTTTTTTAACTTGCCTTGCCATTAAACAAAGTTATAATATCCCCATCGGTTTGTCCATAATCTCACAACAAGGAGAATTAAGCATGACCCATATTATTACCAGTCTTTGTGTTCGCGACCGAGGGTGCATCGAAGTATGCCCCGTTGAATGTATCGTTCCTGGCAACCCTGCCGATGGGTTCCCGATGGTTTACATCGACCCCGATACCTGTATCGACTGCGGCGCCTGCGTCCCTGAATGCCCGTTCAGCGCCATCTTCCCTGAAGATGAGGTTCCCTCCGCTTACACTGCCAAGGGTGGTGAATACATCAACCGTGTTGGTCTCTCTGGTCATTACGAAGGCACCAACCATCATGGCAAGCAGGTTGTGCTCGAAACCACCAAGCAGCTCGCTGCCGGTGAAACAGTTGACCTGACCCCCGACACCAAGCTCAACTACGACTTCTTCCAGGGCGGTCCCGGCTACAGCGCCAAGGACAGCGACAGCGGATCATAGTTTCGATCGACAAACAAAA
>JBAIYF010000767.1:0-3299 GCA_037916115.1 Anaerolineales bacterium | reverse complement strand
AGCCTTCGTAATCAAGGTAACGGGTCAGCAGGGTGACGTTATCCATCACATCGTCTGCCACGAGGATCTTGAATCTGCGCTTGGAAACCGCCTTTTTGCCAATAGGGTGGGTGGCGTGTTTCATTTCATCAATGGCAGTCGTGGCGATCTGGCAGATCTTCTCAGGACGTACCGGTTTGATGATGACTTCATTAACCTTCAAACGCTGGGCGGTCACCTTCAAGCCGGGCACATCGTATGCTGTAATGAGGTAGGCGTAGGAGGGTTTTCCGCCGGGATGGTTTTGAAGTTTTTCGATCAACTCCAACCCTGTCATCTCTGGCATGATCATATCTGTGAACAGAATGTCGACACCCTTGTCTTTCACTTTTTCAAGGGCGTCTGTTCCACTGACTGCCGAAACAACATCCACCGTGGGACCGATCTGTGCCAGCGCCCTGGCGAGTGTTGTCGCTGTGTTGGGATGATCATCCACAACCAGGATTCGCACCATTTCTTTTGGGGAGGCAATTAAAGTATTCATCGCCTACCATTTTCTCTGGATTCGCTCTTGAAAAAGATAGGTTGAAGCGGATAAAAGTTGGGAAAAGTTGGGAAACGCAAAACCCGCCTCAGGCGCAGACCTGAAGCGGGTTTCCATCCATTGGGCGTTTGCCAAGCCCGGGCTTAATCTTCAACGAGCCGGTAGCCGGTTCCCCGTACATTGATGAGGTAGACCGGGTTGCGGGTATTGCTCTCAATGGCTTGCCGCAGCTGGTGAATGTGCCATTTGGCAAGTTCCTGGGCTTCACGCGTGTCGGTTTGATACCCCTGCGCTTCTGCCACCAGGGTTTGGTAATCGACCACGTTTGGCGAGTGGCGCACCAGCACCAGTAGATACTCGAAGGAGGTGGGGGGGATGTTGGCTGGCTGGTCGTTGAGCAAGACCCGCCGGGCGTGCATATCCAACACCAGCCCGCCGCGTTTGATGTAGCGTCCATTATCCAGTGAGGCGGGGTTGAGCGGTTGGGTGGGTCTGCTAACCGGTTCGCCTGCTTCCAGGCTTTTTAGTTCGCTTTGCAAAACTTCGATCTGCACCTGAAGTTCGCGCTTTCGTTTCTCGCGCTGTTGGTTGCTCAGGATGGAGCGCATCCGTTCGATCATGGCTTCGGGTTTGATGGGTTTGAGCAGGTAATCGGTGGCGCCGTGCCGCAGCGCATCTACCGCGGAGTTGACATCGGGCTGGGCGGTGAAGAGCACCACAGGGATGAGCGGGTATTCGGTATGTATTTGTTTGAGTGCGTCCATGCCCTGCATGCCGGGCATGCGCAGATCGGTCAATACCAGGTCGAAGGGGGTGGTTTTGAGGTAATCGAGCCCTTTTTCTGCGCTTTCAGCGGTGGTCACTTCGAAGCCTGCCTGCTGCAGGATGCGCGCCATGGTTTTGCGCAGCGAAGCTTCGTCGTCGATAATGAGGATATGTCCGCTGATGTTCATTCGATCTCCTCCGGTAGAGGGGTTGTTGGCAGCCAAACCCTAAAAGTGGCTCCATAGTACGGGTTGTTTTCCGCAGTAATGCGCCCGCGGTGTTTGATGACGATGTCGTGAGAAATGGTCAACCCGAGTCCGGTGCCGCGTTTTTTGTTGGTGACGAAGGGATCAAAGATGTGAGGAAGGATCTCGGGAGAAATACCAGCGCCTGTGTCTGTGATCGAGAGTATGATCTCACGGTTTTCATAAAGGTGCTGGGTGGATACGGTCAATTTACCGCCGTTTGGCATGGCTTCCACGGCGTTCATCAACAGGTTTAATACCACCTGACGGATCTGGTCGGAGATCGCCAGGATATTGGGCAGGTGGTCGTCAGGGAGGAATGCAAACGTGATCTCATTCTTGCGGAGGTGGGTGGCAAGCAATGCCAGTACATCTTCAATAATGTTGTTTATATTGGTAGTGTGCAGGTCTTCCGCCAGGGTGGGGCGGTAGGTGGTCCGCAGGCGTTCGATCATGCTTGCCATGCGCTCGGATTCAGCCAGAACGATCTCCAGATCATTATGTCCCTGCGGGGAGATGCCTTTTTCCTCCTTGAGCAGGAAGAGCGCATTCTGGATCGCCTGAAGCGGGTTGTTCAGTTCGTGTGAAACCGAGGCGAGCAGACGTCCCATTACAGCGAGGCGTTCATTCTGCACCAGCTGGTTACGGATGGCTTTTTCCTGTTCCAGTGAGATCTGCAGGTCCTTGTAGAGTTCTGCTTTGTGGAGCGCCACTGCAAGTTGATCTGCTACGGTGAGCACCAGTTGCTGGTCGCGGTCTGTGAAGGATTTTGTGCCCTCTTGTTGAATATCGAGGATGCCGTAGAGTGTGTCACCGTTTTTTACGGGGATCGCCATCTCTGATTTGGTATCGGGCAGGTAGGGGTCAAAGAGGAAGAATACGATCTCTTCCACATTGTTTGTGAAGAATGGCGTGCCTGTTTCGGCGGCATAGCCGATGATGCCAAGCCCTGCGCGCAGTTCATGCCCAGATTCGACAAGTTTCTTGCCGACCTCGCCGCTGGCAGCTTTAAGCCGGAAATTCCCTGTTTCAGGGTTCAACATGAAGAACTGAACATGGTAATAGTCGAAGTTGTTTTTGAGCAGTTCAACCACATCATTTAAGAGTTCGTCGGTTTCCAGCGCGACCAGCCCCTGGTTGATGCGGTACAGGGCGCTGGTCTCTTTTAGCGCCTGTTGGGTGGTTTCGATCAGCAGGGCGCTTTCCAAAGCCACAGTTGTAGCATTGACCATTGGCTGGAGCATGTGGACTGTATCTTCAGTGAATTTGTTCGGGGTATCTTCATCTATGTACAGAAAGCCCAATACTTTTTGATCCCAGATCAATGGAATCAACAAATGCGAACGTATCCACTCAAGCCCCGGTATGATTTTCCAATTTGGATCTTGATGTGTATCTTTTACCAGATAGGGATGTGGTTCTGGCGACTTGATAACCCCACTATCTATTTTGAATTTATTCGATTCCTTCACCATTGTCCTGAAGATATCTTCGCCCCGGTTTTCGTAGCCGCGCCATGCAGTGGTATGCAATATATTGTTCTCCAGCATGGCAATATTTGCTGCGCATCCCGGCAGGAGTTTTTGCACCTGGTTTAGGATCTCATCCAACACCTTGGCTGTTTCTGTATGCGAAACAAGGGCAAGTGTGGCGTTGGCGCTGGTTTCGGCAAGCAGGCGCTGTTCCTGGGCGAGGTGCAGCAGGCGCTCACGCTCCAGTTCGGCGGTTTTGCGGTCGGTAATGTCGATGCCGATCGATTGATATTC
>JBAIYF010000766.1:0-6086 GCA_037916115.1 Anaerolineales bacterium | reverse complement strand
GTTATGCAATCGCGAGTGAATGTAGAACAGACTCGCACCCACGCCGCAGCCGAGGTCCGCGATGCGGGCTTGGGTTGGCGTGACCGATTCGATCTCTTTCAAGATCAGCGCGTTGGAGGTATTGAGTGCATCTGCAAGGGATTTGGTATCGGGCATCCACAACGAGCGGTGAATGTTCTGGGCTTGCTTGTGTCCGCTGAATTTGAGAAAGAGGCGGGTGTTCTCATCGTAATACGTGCGGACGGAGTCCGTGGTGATGGGCATGCGCAAATTATAATGGAGGGCAGTAATTCAATAGAATTGAGGAGATGAGCATGAAGAACAGAATGTTAGTGGTATTGTCGGTATTGGCGCTGGCGGCGTTTGCCTGTCAGTCATTGGCACCCAGCATGCCTGAAGATGGGGGCTTTCCAAACCGTGAGGCGCTGCCCAATGACAGCGGCATTGAAGGAGTACAGACCTTCCCCGACCGCACGGAATATCACGACCATGTGCAGGAAGTGACCGATCCCGGTTTGGGCATTCCGCCCGCCTTTGGCGCACATTTCTCCGCCTGGCAATCGTGTGGCATTTACGACCAGCCTGTACAGTTGGGCAACGCCCTGCACTCGATGGAGCATGGCGCGGTCTGGTTGACCTATTTGCCCGACCTTTCTTCCGAGCAGGTGGATGCTCTGCGCGACATTGTGCGCGGCAACGCCTTCGTATTGATGAGCCCGTACGAGGGGCAGACCAGTCCCGTCGTTCTCACCGCGTGGACGGTGCAGCTCGTGATCGACGAATTGCCCGATGAACGCATCGCCCAGTTCGTTCAGTCTTACGCCAACGGACCGCAGAACCCCGAGCCCGGCGCTCCCTGCAGCGGCGGCGTTGGAACCCCCATCGAATAAAAGGAGTTGACCATGTCTCACACTGCTTTCGCCACCACCACCCGCGGATTGAACCGCGACCTGCCGCCGATGCGTCTGTACGAGAAAGCCAAGAAGCTCGGTATCTGGAATCCTTCGGATATTGATTTTTCAAAAGATAAGCAGGATTGGGCGGGCTTCACCGATGAAGAGAAAGACCTGTGCCTGTTGCTGCTCTCCATGTTTGTGGCAGGCGAGGAGGCGGTTACACTTGATCTGCTGCCACTCATCCAAGCCATCGCCGAAGAAGGGCGCATCGAAGAGGAAATGTTCCTCACCACCTTCCTCTTTGAAGAAGCCAAGCACACTGATTTCTTCCGTCGCTTCATGGATGAGGTTGCGCACGCCGATATGGATTTGACCCGCTTCCACGGCGACAACTATCGCCAGCTTTTCTACGAAGCCTTGCCGGAAGCTCTCAACGCGCTTCGCTCTGACCCGTCACCTGCCAGCCAAATTCGGGCTTCGGTTACCTATAACATGATCGTCGAAGGCGTGCTGGCGGAGACAGGTTATCAAGCCTTCTTTACCATGCTCGAACGTAACGACCTGTGTCCCGGTCTGCGCAAAGGCATTTCACTGCTCAAGCAGGACGAGTCCCGCCACATTGCTTATGGCGTGTACCTGCTCTCGCGCCTCATGGCAGAACACCCCGACGAATGGGACAACCTGCAAATGCACATGAACATGCTGCTGCCTTCTGCCATCGGAGTCATTGGCGACGCCTTTGCACGCTATGAAGTTGTTCCATTTGGGTTGAAGGAAGAGGACTTCGTCAACTACGCGATGGGACAATTCACCAAACGCTACGAACGCCTCGAAAAAGCGCGCGGCGCCAGCCTGGACGAGATCAACCGCGTGGCAAAGGAAAACGAGGACGCCTAGACTCTCTCCTCTCCATTTCTTGCTCATTTGGGAAGATGGACGATGGAACATCTTCCCAAATCCGGTTGTGCAATTCCATTATCGGGCGTAAAATTGGCGCGGTTAAGAATCATGTATACCAACGACGAAAGCGATTTAGGTTCTGCTGATAGTAATCCGCCAAGTACGGGCGGATGGCACGCGTTTATTTTAATAACCGTCACGTAGGTGCGCGGCGCGCCCTTGCGTGACTATTTCACGCAAGGAGGCTGCCATGCTGAGCATCTACAAAAACACGGAGAGCGGGCTTGAAAAGCTCGATACGGTCGCCAACGGCGCCTGGGTTCATGCAGTAGACCCAACGCCTGATGAGATCGAAAAACTGGTCAACTGGGGGATGGAGATGGACTACATCAATTATGCCCTTGATCAAGATGAGATGGCGCGTATGGAACGCGATGAAGATTACACTTTCATCCTGCTTCGTATTCCCATTCATCAGCCTGAAAGCGACATTCCATATAATACGGTTCCTCTCGGCATCATGATCCTTGGCAACAAGATCATCACGGTCTGTCGTTACGACAGTGATATTTTCAAATCGCTCTCCAATGGAAAATACAAACAGTTAAAGACCGGCAAACGCTACCGCCTGACGCTTTACATATTCCTTGAAACGGCGGCGCGCTATTTGAACCTGCTGCGTGATATCAACCGCGCCACCGAACAAGTGGAAGACCGCTTGCAAAAATCCACACAGAACCGTGAACTGCTCGAACTGCTCAAATACCAAAAAAGCCTCACCTACTTCGCCACCGCCCTGCGCTCGAACGAAGTGATGATGGAGCGCGTGCAAAAGACCCAGCTCTTCAACTATTACGAAGAAGATCAAGACCTTCTCGAAGATGTGCTCACTGAAAACCAGCAAGCCATTCAAATGACCAGTATTGCTACCGAGATCCTCTCCGGCATGATGGATGCCTTCGCTTCGATCATCTCGAACAATCTCAACGTGGTCATGAAAGCCCTTGCCGCGCTCACCATCATCCTCAACGTGCCCACCATTGTCGCATCGTTCTATGGCATGAACGTCGCCATTCCGGGTGAAGGTTCCCCATTTGCATTCCTAACAGTGGTTGGTCTTTCATTGGGGTTGACCGCCATGGCAACATTCATCTTCTACAAACGGAATTGGTTCTAATGCAAGCCGAACTCATCCTCGATGTGAAAGCCACCCTGGGCGAAGGTCCCGCGTGGGATGCGAAAACCCAAACCTTGTATTGGGTCGATATCTTGCAAAAACGCATCTACGCTGGAACGGAACTTCTTGCTGAACTGGATGACTTCATTGGATGCCTTGCCCCATGCAAGAACGGGAATCTCATCCTCGGAAAACGCGCCTCCTTCGTGGACTTTGACCTTGGCACTTCCCAGCAGACCGTTCTCGCCGCTGTGACCGAATCTGCCACCAACCGCATGAACGACGGTAAGTGTGACCCTGCTGGTCGCTTCCTCGCCGGAAGCATGGACATGAACGAAAAGGAAGCCAGCGGCTCGTTGTATTCGTTCAACGGTCAGCAGGTCACACGTCTGTTCGACGGGGTGCGCATCTCCAACGGCATGGCATGGAGCCCGGACTACAAGACCTTCTACTACATCGATACGCCCACACGTGAGATCAAAGCCTTTGATTACGACGTGTCCACAGGCGGCATTGCCAATCCGCGTGTGGCGTTCAAGATCCCCGAGCAGATGGGCTGGCCCGACGGCATGACCTCCGACACCCAAGGCAACCTGTGGATCGCCATGTGGGGTGGGGCAGAGGTGACACGCTGGAACCCGAATACTGGCACAATGCTCGAGAGAGTATCTGTGCCCGCCTTGCAAACATCATCGGTGGTCTTTGGCGGCAGGGATAGGAATGAGTTATATATAACATCTGCGCGAGTGGGTATGAGCGAAGACAGCCTGAATGTTTTCCCCCTGTCAGGCGGGTTGTTCAAAGTGGTGACAAATGTCGAAGGGATGCCGACCTTTGAATTTGGGTAATTAGGGTAGGGGCGACTCGTGAGTCGCCCCTACAAATTTAATGCCTCGCCATGTTCCTTCAGCCACCTGCGTTGACGTTTGAAATCGGGGCAAATGGTCTCGACCAATTTCCAAAAGCGGGGAGAGTGGTCTTTCACCTTCAAATGCGCCAGTTCATGCAGAACAACATAGTCAATGACTTCCAGCGGAGCCATCACCAGCCGCCAGGTGAAGTTGATCGTACCCGTGGACGTGCATGAACCCCAGCGCGTCTTCGCCGAGTTGACCTTGACCTGCTTGGGTTCAAATCCGTGCAGGTCGGCATAGTGGTTTACGCGTTCGGTGAAGACCGTCAATGCCTGCGTTTTGTACCATTGCATGAACATGCGCTCGCCGCGTTCCCGCGCAGAAGCCGACAGGGTGAATCCGTTGTCGAATTTGAGAGCAGGCCGCTGAGGTGGGACGAGCCGCAGCTCGTAATCCGTCCCTAAAAATAGAAAGCGTTCTCCATCCACATATTCCTTTTTGCGGACGCGTACGATGGCTTTCATTTTTTCACGCGAGCGGACGATCCAATCCGTTTTTTCGGTGATGAAACCGTGAATGTCTTGCAGCGTTGCCCGCCTCGGTGCGCGGACGGTGAGACTGCCATCACGTTCGATGATGAGCGCAATCGTGCGGCGTTTGGCGCGCACGAGTTTGTCAATTTGAATTGACATGCGTCCATTCCGGCGCAGACTTGGGGATCTCGCGCTTCAACTCGGCGATATGCGGATGATGCTCCACTTCGATGCTGTGGCGCGGCGAATTGACGTAATGCTTCTTCATGTATTCAATGTGACGCGCAACCCGTTGGCGTACATCTTTGGGTAGATCGTAATTGCCGATGATGTAATTGGCGGCGAGTTTGGCGTGCAGGTCAGAGAGCGGCCAGATCGAGCCGAGCGGCTGCACGAGACCGATGAAGCACATCGAAGGGTGATCGGGATGGAAGACGTTCTTATACAGTGGCGGCACATTTTCTTCGATGGAGAGAAAGCCCGGGTCAAAGAACGGAAGCGAGATCTTGAATCCGGTGGCGGCGATGATCGAGTCGTATTCTTCCACGCGTCCATCTGTGAACTCGACCTGTTTGCCGTTAAAGCGTTTGATGGCTGGACGGACATGCACCTTGCCGTGGCGGATGGCATATAGAACTTCCGAGTTATTGGTGACGTGTGCGTTTAGAATGCCGTGTTCGGGTTGGGGTAAGCCGTAATCTTTGTAATTTCCAACTGCAAGCTTGAGCGTGAGATAAAAGAAGGGCAGGCGAATCCACGCAGGCAGCCAGTGAAACCGCCCGTTGACCACGTCGGGCGGCTGACCGAAAACGAACTTGGGCACAATGTACTGTCCGCGCCGCATGGACATGGCGGTGAACGCCGAGACGCGTGCGGTTTCCACCGAGATGTCACAGCCGGAGTTGCCCGCGCCGATGACGAGTACGCGCTTGCCCGCAAAGGGCGCGGCACGTTTGTACTCATGTGAGTGGATGAACTCCCCGGTGAACTCGCCTTCGTATGTCGGGTAGCGCGGATTCCAGTGATGTCCGTTGGCGATCAGCAGGAAGTCAAAGGTTTCGACCCTGCCATCTGCAAGTGAGATGCGCCAGGTTTTATCGGGCAGTTCTTCGGCTCGACTCACTTCGGTGTTGAATTGAATGTAGGGCAGCACGCCAAAGTGTTTGGCATAGCCTTGGAAATACGCCAGCATTTGCGTGTGCGACGGATAATCGGGATAGTCCGCGGGCATGGGGTAATCGGAATATTCCGAGTAGCGCCGCGAGCTGATGAGATGCGTCGTCTCGTACACGGACGAGTGTTTGGTCTTGTCGTTGAAGACCCAGTTCCCGCCGACTTGGTCGTTCTTTTCGTAGATGACAAAGTTGGTCACACCCGCCTGAATGAGATTTTTCCCGGCGGTAATGCCGGAAGGTCCTGCCCCAATGATGCAAACTCGTGCGTTCTTTGTGCGATTCATGTAGCCTCTTTAATTTTGACGATGGACGATAGACCGTCGACTATGAACAACCATCGTCCATCGTCTATGGTCTATCGTCTATTTCCGTAAACTTCTGGGTTCACGCAATGCGGCAGGCGTTCGCCTCGCACGCCCGCCAGTAAATTCTCCGCCGCGAGCCGCGCCATCTCGTCGCGGGTGTGTTCGCTGGCGCTGCCAATGTGCGGAACGATGACGCAGTTCTCCAACGTCAGCAGGGGAGAGTCGAGCGGCAACGGTTCGGGGTCG
>JBAIYF010000765.1:0-5995 GCA_037916115.1 Anaerolineales bacterium | reverse complement strand
GTGGTCGGGATGGAATGGTCCATCGTGGCGAGAGTCTTATCAGGGCGGCGGACTTTGAGTCCGCGCTGGCGGAGTCCGGTAAAGGCTTGGGGAGAGGTCACTTCGTGGACCAGGTGCAGGTCGATGTAAAGAACCGCAGGGGCTCCTTCCTGTTGGGTCACGACGTGAGAGTCCCAGATTTTTTCAAAAAGAGTCTTAGCCATAAAGTTTCCTTGTTGTTAGTGATCAGGTCTCAGGGACAAGGGACAAGACAATTCCTGATTCCTTATCCCTTGTTTCTTGTCCCTTATGTCTTCATCCCAACATCACCCCAAAATCGTTCGGCGTTTTGCCTTTGCCTTCGGTTTGGGCGACGATGAGTTTGTTCAATGCGTTGACATATGCCTTGGCGCTGGCGACGATGATATCGGGGTCGGCACCGTGCCCGCCATACACGCGGTTGAATTCGCGTTCGCTTTGTGCGTCCATGGTGGTGGCGCCACTTTCGCTTTGCACGCGGACGGTCACTTCACCCAGCGCATCAATGCCTTCGGTGATGGCGTGGACGTTGAACTCCAACAGAGTACACGGCACATTCACCACTTGATCGATGGCTTTGTAGGTCGCATCGACCGGACCGGTGCCAATGGCAACCTGGGTGTGGACGACGCCGTCGGGTCCACGCAAGCGGACGGTGGCGGTGGGCATACCCATTGTGCCGCAGGTCACTTGCAAACCGTTGAGCAGGTACACATCACGCGGCTTGTAAAATTCGTCAGCGATCAAGGCTTCGAGGTCGAGATCAGTGATGACCTTCTTGCGATCAGCCAAATCTTTGAAACGCGCGAACGCCTTATCGAGTTCAACGTCGTCGAGCGAGTGTCCCATTTCAGCGAGGCGGTTGCGCAGCGCGGCGCGACCGGAATGTTTGCCCAGCACGAGGTTGGTCTGGTTCACGCCCACATCTTCGGGGCGCATGATCTCGTAGGTGCTCTGGTGCTTGAGCATGCCGTCTTGATGAATGCCCGCTTCATGCGCGAACGCATTCGAGCCGACGATGGCTTTGTTTGGTTGCACCACGATGCCGGTGTAATTGCTGACCAGTTTCGAAATGCGCGAGAGTTGTGGGGTTTCGATGCCGGTTTCAAACCCGAAAACGGGATGACGGGTCTTCAATGCCATCACCACTTCTTCGAGCGAGGTGTTGCCCGCGCGTTCGCCGATCCCGTTGACGGTCACTTCGGCTTGACGCGCACCCGCGCGAATGCCCGCCAGCGTGTTGGCGGTGGCGAGTCCCAAGTCATCGTGGCAATGCACCGAGACGGTGATGCCTTCGTGCATGCCGGGTGTGTTTTCGATGATGCCCTTGATGAGCGCATAAAACTCATCGGGTGTGGTGTAGCCGACCGTGTCGGGAATGTTCAACGTGGTCGCACCCGCCTTGATGGCTTCGCCCAGCACCACATACAAAAACTCGGGGTCAGAGCGCCCGGCGTCTTCGGGGCTGAACTCCACATCGGCGCACAACGAGCGGGCATACGCCACCATCTCTGAAACGCGCTGCACCACTTCCTCGGGGTCCATCTTCAGCTTGTGCTTCATGTGGATGGGCGACGTGGCAAGGAAGGTATGGATGCGCGGTTTCTTCGCGCCTTGTACCGCCTCCCAAGCCTTGTCGATGTCTGCTTTGTTGGCACGAGCCAAGCCTGCGATGACGGGAACGCGCGCCTCAGACTCAGGATGGGCTGGGTTGCCCACTTCGAGCGCTATGCGTCTGACAGCTTCCAGATCGTCCGGCGAGGCTGCAGGGAAGCCGGCTTCGATGATGTCCACGCCGAGGCGGGCGAGGTTGTGCGCCACTTCCAATTTTTCGGCTGAGGTCATCGTCGCGCCGGGAGATTGTTCGCCGTCGCGCAGGGTGGTGTCGAAGATCTTTACATAATTGGTCATAAGAACTCCTGTAAATCGGCACATTGGGAATTGGTAGATTGGGAAAACCAACTCACCAATTTACAAATTTACCAACCTACCAAATTACTTCTTCCAATTTTCAGGGCGCAGCGAGCGGACGGCGGCACCAGCGCGCCACATTTCCGATTCGCGGATGGCTTTGAGTTCTTCTTCCAACTTGGCGCGGTAATCGGGCTGGCTGTTTGCATCGAGGGTAATGCGGGCTTCGTTGCCGCTCCGCACCGAGGCATACAGGTCTGCGAACACAGGGGCGGTCGCATCGCGGAATTTATCCTTCCAATCGAGCGCGCCGCGCTGGGCGGTGGTGGAGCAGTTGGCATACATCCAGTCCATGCCGTTCTCCCCCACCAAACGGATGAGCGACTGGGTCAGTTCTTCCACCGTTTCGTTGAACGCCTCGGAGGGAGAATGCCCGTTCTTGCGCAGTTCGTTGTATTGCGCTTCCATCACACCGGCAAGCGCACCCATGAGGATGCCGCGTTCACCGGTCAGGTCGGAGTAGACTTCATTTTCAAACGTGGTCGGGAAGAGATAGCCCGCGCCGATGGCAATGCCTAATGCAATGGTGCGGTCTTTGGCTCTGCCGGTCGCATCCTGATGGACGGCATAGCTGGCGTTGATGCCGCTGCCCGCGAGGAAGTTGCGACGAACGCTGGTACCCGACCCCTTGGGGGCAACCAAAGCCACGTCCACGTGCGGAGGCGGGATCACTCCGGTGTCATCCTTGAAGGTGACCGAGAAGCCGTGAGAGAAGTAGAGCATGTCGCCTTCGTTGAGGTGCTCCACGATCTTGGGCCACTGCGAGCGCTGACCGGCATCTGAAAGCAGGTACTGAATGACAGTGCCTTTTTCAACGGCTTCTTCCACTTCAAAAAGAGTCTCGCCGGGAACCCAACCATCGGCAATGGCTTTATCCCAATTGGGTGTGCCCTTGCGCTGACCGACAATGACCTTGATGCCATTGTCGCGCATGTTCATCGCCTGCGCAGGTCCCTGCACGCCGTAGCCAATCACCGCCACGGTTTCGTTCTTCAAAACTTCACGCGCCTTCTCAAGCGGAAATTCATCGCGGGTTACAACGTCTTCGACCGTTCCGCCAAAATCAATCTTTGCCATGTTCGTTATTCTCCTGGGTTTGTTTAAAGTTTTAGGTTACAAGTTGAAGGTTGCAGGGTTTTGAATTCTGCATTCCTCATTCTGACTTCTGAATTTCTTACGGCATCATCTCTGCCAGTTCCATCACGTCGTCGTAACGGCTGCCTACTGTGCCGGGCATGCGGCGCACACCATCGGTCGTGCCGCGCGTCATCGAGACCTGCCCGGTGCGCACCATTTCCACAATGCCGATCGGGCGCAGCAGTTCGATCATGCCTTCGATCTTGTCTTCAGTGCCGGTGATCTCCACAATGACCGAATCAGGCGCCACGTCCACGATGCGGGCGCGGAAAATTTCCGCCAACCCGTTGACCTCGGAACGACGCTCCGGTCCGACCCGCACCTTGATCAGCGCCAGGTCGCGGCTCACTACTGGACGATGGGTGACGTCCTGCACATCGATCACGTTGACCAGCTTGTACAGGTTCGCCTCGATGCGATGCGCATCCACATCCCCGTTCGGACAGTCCACCACGATGGTCATGCGCGAAACTTCGGGATTCTCCGTGCGTCCCACCGCCAACGACTCGATATTGAAATTACGACGGCGGAACAACGACGCCACGCGGTTCAACACGCCGGGCTTGTTCTCCACCAATGCTATGAAGGTATAGTTCATATAAACTCCTTTGTCATTGCGAGGAGGGTGCTCTCCCCGACGAAGCAATCTCCTGATCGAGTCATAAGATTGCTTCGGGCTAGCGCCCTCGCAATGACGTATTTACGCTTTCGCCGGTCGCTGGATCATCTCATGCAGCGCCGCGCCGGTCGGCACCATCGGGTAGACGGCGTCTTCCATCTCTACGCGGAATTCCAATACAACAGGTCCCTGAGTGGTACGCGCCCATTCGATGGCTTCGTTCACTTCTTCGCGTTTGGTCACGCGCCGCGCAGGCACGCCGTGCGCCTCCGCCAGTTTGACGAAATCCGGCGCGAGCATGTTCACCGCCGAGTAACGCTTCTCGAAGAAGAACTCCTGCCACTGACGCACCATACCAAGGAAACTATTGTTCATGATGGCAACTTTGACGTTGGCATTCTCCTGCACGGCAGTGGTCAGCTCGGCAGCGGTCATCTGGAAGCCGCCGTCACCTGCGACCGCCCAAATCTCCTGATCTTTCGCCGCGAACCACGCGCCGATTGCGGAGGGCAGACCGAAGCCCATTGTGCCCGCGCCGCCGGAGGTGATCCAACGATTGGGTTTATCGAGCTGGTAATACTGCGCCGCCCACATCTGGTGCTGACCCACGTCAGTAGTCACGATCGCGCCGCCGCCGGTCGCCTTCCAAATATCGCCGATCAGGTGCGCCACATACAGCTTGCCGTCGTCGCCCCAGTTCATGATGCTGCGGGCATCGGCTTCGGCTTTCCAACTGTTGATCTCCTGCTTCCATTCCTCATGGTCGTATTCATCGAGCAATGGAATCAGGTCGCGCAGTACGGTCTTCAAGTCACCGACCAATGGCACATCGGCGAAGACGTTTTTATGCACTTCCGCCGGGTCGATCTCAATATGGATCTTCTTGGCGCGCGGCGCGTAGGTCTTGAGCGTGCCGGTCACGCGGTCGTCGAAGCGCATGCCGAATGCCAGGATCAAGTCTGAGTTTTGGATCGCCATATTGGTATGCACTTCGCCATGCATGCCCATCATGCCGAGACTTAATTCGTGAGAAGCCGGGAAGGCGCCCAAGCCCAGCAGCGTGCTCGCAACTGGCGTCTGAGTCCGAACCGCGAACTGCATCAACTCCTCTTCCGCCTTCGACATGATCACGCCATGTCCGCACAAGATGATGGGACGCTTCGACTTCTCGATCAACTTCACCGCCTCATCTAACAACGGACGCGGCGAGTGCAACACAGGCTGATAACCGGGCATGTTCGGCTCATCGGGATAGGCAAACTCACAAGACTCGACCTGCGCGTTCTTACAAATATCAATCAGCACCGGACCCGGACGTCCGCTGCGCGCGATATAAAAAGCCTCGCGAATAGTTTCAGCAATCTGGTCTGCGCGTGTCACCAGATAGTTGTGCTTGGTGATCGGCAGGGTGATGCCGGTCACATCGGTTTCTTGAAACGCGTCGCCGCCGATGAGATGCGCCGCCACCTGCCCGGTGATGAAAACTACAGGAACAGAATCCATCATCGCCGTGGCAATACCGGTCACCAAATTTGTCGCGCCGGGTCCTGATGTTGCCATCGCCACACCGACCTTGCCCGAAGCGCGGGCGTAGCCATCTGCCATGTGCGCGCCGCCCTGTTCATGCCGAACCAACACATGATGAACGGGATAATTCAACATCGCATCATAAATGGGCATGTTCGCTCCGCCTGGGTAGCCGAAGACCACTTCGACACCCTCGCGCACCAAACATTCCCAAAGAATCTCTGCACCTTTTAGTTTCATTCTGTCTCCTTCTATGTCATTGCGAGAAGGCGATAGCCGACGAAGCAATCTTCCAATGCCATAAGGAGATTGCTTCGGGCAAAGAACGCCCTCGCAATGACATTCGATTAACCTGTAATTGCGCCTTCTGAAGCGGAGGACACCATACGGGCATACTTCGCCATCACGCCGCGTTTGTATCTCGGCTCGGGCGCACTCCAGCCTGCTTTGCGCTTCGCAAGCTCTTCCTCGCTGATAGCGACGCGCAGTTCGCGCTTGTCCACGTCGATGGTGATGATGTCGCCGTCTTGCACGAAGGCGATCATGCCGCCCACTGCCGCCTCAGGCGCAATGTGCCCTACCGAAATGCCGCGCGTCGCACCGGAGAAGCGACCGTCGGTGAGCAGCGCCACATCATCGCTCAAGCCTGCACCCGCGATGGCTGCCGTCACGCCGAGCATTTCGCGCATGCCCGGTCCGCCCTTCGGACCTTCATAGCGGATG
>JBAIYF010000764.1:0-3759 GCA_037916115.1 Anaerolineales bacterium | reverse complement strand
CGAGGTTGTCCACCACCATATCCACATAACCGATGGCGCGACGGCGCTCGGCGCGTTCAGGGTCCACTTCAACGATGAGCCCCACGCCTTCGTTCATGGTGATGGAAAGCGGCTGTGCGCCGCCCATTCCGCCCAGCCCCGCTGTGAGGACAAATTTTCCTTTGAGTGAGCCCCAACCCTTGAGTTTGGCTAATGCGCCGAATGTTTCATACGTCCCTTGCAAGATGCCTTGTGTGCCAATGTAGATCCACGAACCGGCGGTCATCTGCCCGTACATGATCAGTCCCTTTTTGGCGAGTTCATCGAAGTATTCCCAGGTTGCCCAGTGCGGCACGATGTTGGAGTTGGCGATCAACACCTTGGGCGCGTCTTTGTGAGACTTGAAGACCACCACCGGCTTGCCCGATTGCACTAACAGGGTTTCATCTTCTTCGAGATTTTTCAACGATTCCAAAATGGCATCGAAGGCTTCCCACGTGCGGGCAGCCTTTCCACGCCCGCCATAGACGACGAGGTCTTCGGGCTTTTCTGCCACCTCGGGGTCAAGATTGTTCTGGATCATGCGGTAGGCGGCTTCGCTCATCCAGTTCTTGCAGGTCAATTCAGTTCCGCGCGGCGCACGGATGACACGAGGTGTGGACATTGGAATCTCCTATTGCAGTGCAACGAATGAATTGAGCAGCTCATCAAACGATGGCTCAACAGTTTCCTGCCATTTTTCGGTGGTCGAGAGAGTGATGGATAATGTGCCAGTGGGCAGGTCGAAGAAGGCGAGTTTCTGGTAGATGACAATATCCACGCCGGTTTGGGTGGTGGCGGAGGTTTGGAGTGTGATCACGCCATAGGGTGTCTGGTTGGCGGTGTTTCTCAGCGCCACACTATCCACTTTTGAGTTGTGTAGCGAGGTGGGCAGGGATTCGGCAATGGTGTTCAAGTCGCCGGCATTTGTGAAAGCGGCTTCCATTTGCTGGTCCCAGACGAGGTTAATGTTGGTGACAAAGCCTTCGTCGATATGTTCCGGGTTGGTGTCTAGCATGAACAGGCGGAAGACGTTCGGGTCCTGTTCTTTGATGACGGCAAGCGAGTTTTTGATGGCGGGGTCTTCTGTTTCGGGTAACTGCAAAGCCGCGTCGTATTCAGGGGCGTTGATGCGTACCGCCAGCCACGGCATGGGCAGAGTGAGTTGATATTTACCGCCCAGGTCTATGAATGTACCTGAACCGTCGGCGTTCTTATCCAATACGCTTTCGGCGGAAAGTGTGGCGGTCGGTTCGGGGGTGGATGTAGGTTCGGTTGTGGGAACCACTTGGGTCGGAGTCGGAAGCGCCTGTTGTGTCATCCCAATGGCGGCTGTGACCGTTTCCGCGACCATGACTTCGAGCCTTGTATCCTGTGTCGGAAATGATGCTTGTGTGGGCGCGGTTGTATTGCCAAATGGCAGTGCGGGGACGGCGCATGCCAGGGCGGTGACCCCGAGCAGGATAATGGTTGCGAAAACCCGGTTATGTTTCATGTTATGCATCCTTGCTGTGAAATTACCCAGAGGGTATAAATAAAAAAAGCCTCCCGGCTATTATAGCCGAGAGGCTTTGATTCGCTTTGTTATGCGGCGGTTTGCCCTTTGGCGATCATGTCGGCAAAATTGGTGCCTCGTAACCGTCCGACCAGTTGTTCCTGTGCCTCACACCAAACGGGGCGGAGGGGACAATTTTCGTCGAAGGAGCAGCTGCTGGTGTCGCCGACACATTCATTGAGCTGAATCGGTCCGTCGATGGCTTCGATGACTTCAAGCAGGGTGATCTCCCCGGGGTCACGGGCAAGGGTGACGCCGCCGCGTGCTCCGCGCGAGGTGTGCAGCAGCCCGGCAATGGAAAGCTGCGAGATGATCTTGGCGAGGAAGGAAGGTGGAATTTTTTGTTCCTCGGCAATGGTGCTGGTGGCAGTGCGGGTATCGCCACTGCGGGCGAGATGTAGCACGGCTCTTACGGCGTAGTCGGCTTGACGGGTGATCTGCATGTGACCTCACTTATCTAGGTAAAAATTACCCACAATCACGATTTTATTGTGATACTTCGAACAGTACAAGTGATAGAGGTCACAGGTCAATTATGACCTTTTACTCTGGATTATGTACCCATAAAAAGACCTGACGGGGTTCGAAAACCCGCCAGGTCTGTGCTTTATCTTGTGAGGGTGAGGTTGCCCGCACCCATCTCGACGACGAAGGTCAATGTGGGTCCTTCGCCTTCCTGAACGTAATCTCCGCCGCTTCTTTCCCAGCCGGGGCCTGCATTTACATTCGACAGCCCACCCTTCGCTGTAACAATGGCGTTGACACCTTCAGGGACGACGATGATGACGTTGCTGAGTCCGCTTTCAACTTTGACCGAGGCGTCGCGTTTCAGGTTTCCGGAGAAGTCGAGGGTGTAGTCACCCGCGCCGGAGGAGAAATCCATCAGTGCGAAGTTTGCGTTTGCCAGCCCCAGCAGCTTGACGTTGGACGCGCCTGTGCTGTACGTGAAAGTGCTCATTTCGGCGGCGTTTGGCTCGGAGAAGTTTAGTTCCACATCGGCTGCACCGTCTGAGATGTCGAGCCGGGTAATGGCAAGCCCGCCGAATTCGAATGTGCCGTCATATGCGCCCGAGTCAATGGACAGGCTCATCGGCTGGCTGCCCAGTTTTAGATCCCACACATTTTTGAGGTTGTTGAAACCGGGGACGAAGTTCAGGTCATCTTCACCAACACGGACCTGTATATCTCCGCCATCGGTGGTGACTGTTGGTTTGAACTCGTCATAGTTGTATGTGGCGGTGCCTTCCACGAGCAGGTCGCTGCCGGGGTTGAGCGTCAGTTCGCCTGCGCCGAATTTGAGACTCAGGTTGATGATATCTGAATCGGGATATTCGATGCTGATATCATCGGTCACGTCCGGTCCGGGCGTGGGCGGCTTGGGTACGTTGATTCCGCAGGCGAGGCTCGCCAACGCGAGAATTGCGATAAAAGTGATAAGTTTATACATAAGAAAAACCTCCTCAGGTTAATGCCTAAGGAGGTATACGGTTTTAAATAGTTATGGGTTGCAGGTTTAGCGTTGAAAGTTGGAAGTTGAAGGTCCAAGGTCGAACGTTAGGATGTGACTTTTGACCTTGGACTTTCGACTGTCTTTAGATTTGCCAATATCTTCCGCGTAGACTCCGCCACTTCTTCTATCGCCTTATTGAACGCCTCTTCATTGACTTTGGAGGGCTTGCGATACCCGCTGACTTTTCTCACGTATTGCAGAGCCGCTTCGTAGATTTCCTGTTCCGTAACAGGGTGGTCCATATTTCTAAGGGGTTTGATACTTCTGCACATATTTTCCTCGCGGTTAGGGACAAGATTTAGGGGACAAGGGACAAGGACCTTGTACCTGACACCTTATCCCTTGTCCCTTATTATTTTTCCTTTTTCAACGCCTTATCCAACGCCTGATCCACCGAGCGGACTTCGACGATCTCGATTCCTTTTGGATATTCTTCGCCTTTGCGAATTGCTTTTGGAACAATGGCTGTCTTGAAACCAAGTTTCTGTGCCTCGCGCAGACGTGCCACCATTTGTCCCGGCATGCGCAATTCGCCTGCCAAGCCGATCTCACCGATGAGAACGACATTGGCTTGAATCGGCAAATCTTTCCATGAAGAAGCGATGGCGGCGGCAACGGCTAAGTCTGCGGCGGGTTCGTCGATCTGGATGCCGCCCACGACGTTGACAAAAACATC
>JBAIYF010000763.1:0-2818 GCA_037916115.1 Anaerolineales bacterium | reverse complement strand
GATGAAAAACCTACCGCCATTCCAATTCTCAAAATGGATCCGAACGGGTACACGCGTCAGGTATCGCGCCTAAACGAAGTCCGCAAGACGCGTGACAGTGGGCGGGTAGGACAGACGCTTGATGCCTTGCGCATTGCCTGCGAAGGTACTGAGAACACCATGCCCTATATTCTGGATTGTGTGCGGGCGTACTGTACGCTGGGTGAAATTGTCGGGGTGATGACGAAGGTTTTTGGAAAGTATGAAGAACCGACGATGATATAAAGGTTGCAAAGGTTTAAGGTTAGAGCGAAGGCGGCTGTCAGGCTGCCTTCGCTTTTTTATTTCTGCGAATGGATAGCAGGCGCTGAATGCGGTTGTATTTTTCGCGCGTGAGCGGATAAGACCATGCAACCAGAATGGTGCCCAGTAATATCGTTGCGCCGATGAATGAAACCATCATGCGGATCATGAACAATGCAGATTCAGGCTGCTGAAATTGGATGACCCCATCGGGCGGGGCCTGATACCCCGACCATCCCAGAACTTGCAGGGTCACAAAGATGACCCCCGCGCCGGTTAGCTTTCGGATCAATGTGCGAATGCCGTAATAAATGCCTTCCTGCCGCCGCCCGGTGCGCAATTCATCCCATTCGATCACATCCGGCAGGATCGAGTCGGGCAAAATGTATGCGGCAGATACGCCAATGCCCGCCAGCGCCGCAAGGAATAGCATATAGGTCGTTTCGCCGGGTTGAATGGTGTATATCATAAACTGCACAACGACCCAGACGATCATTCCCGCAATATAGGCGCGGATCTTATTTTGCTTTTTCGATACCCACAGCCAGAACGGAACAAAAAGCACGCAAGAGAACATCATCACCCCGAAGAATGCCGATTCCAGGGCAAGGTTCACACCCAACAGGTTGACCTTCTCCAAGAGGTCGCCCTGCGCCACCCAATATAAAAGAAAGAATGGGAAGGTGATCGCAACCATATCCACTGCCGACCAGTTGAACATGTAGATCGCCACCGCGTATCGGAAAGGCACGTTCTGCCATGCCAGCCTGATGGTCTCACGAAACGGAAGTTCCTCCTGCTCCGCGGCATCAGAAGCAAACCGTTCGCGCACAAAAATACCGATCAAGAATAACGGCAGCGAGCCGATTGCGCCAAATACCGCACCGGCAGTCAGAAAGCCCTGCTGTTGTGAGCCGCCGCCTGCGATCACAGCATCCACGATCATGGGCGCGGCAATGACCACCACCATTGCCGAAAGCAGCTGAAAGACAGAGCGAAAACTCGATAGAGAAGTTCGTTCGTCATAGTTCTGGGTGAGTTCGGGGGTTAGCGCGTAATATGGCACAGCCACCAGGGTGGTCAGCGTATCCGAGATCATGAATGCCAATGTCACATAGATCAACAGACCGATCTGGCTTTCCCAGTTCGGTGCGGACCACAGCATTACAAAACTTAAGCCAAATGGGAATGCAAACCAGAGCAGAAAGGGGCGGCGCCTGCCGAGTTTGGACTTGACCCGGTCGCTTAGCATGCCAATGATCGGGTCGTTTACCGCATCCCAGATGATGCCAGCCAATGCGCCCAACGACGCCAGGCGCGGCTCAATGCCGACCACGTCGGTCAGGTATATGGCGTAGAAAATCGAGCGCATCATGCCAATACTGGCAATGCCCCAGTCGCCGGACCCGTATAAAATCTTTAACCAATAGGGGAGCTTTCCAGACATTTAAGTTCCGAAGTCTGCCAAGTGTAGCATAGTTTGGATAAAGGGTTGTTTTTCTCCTGATTTCCTCTTGTTTTCCGTAAAATCAAAATACCGGCTTTCAGAATTGTCATGTCCTTGTTTGGGGTTTGAAAAGAGCCCGGAAGGAAAGGTGAGGTATATTAAATTTAGAGATCGATAGCCGATCTTGAACCTTACCAGAAAGTTCGTACCGATAAAGCGCAAAACCGCCGAAAGGCGGTGACGCAAAGCCATGGGTCTACCCTCGCATAAAAGTGCGGGCATGATCGCCAGGCCGCCGAAAACGAGCACCCACCGAAATTTCGTCTGGATGCTCTTGCAGGAGCAACCATGTATTCCAGATCGAAATTTCAAAAACTGTTTTCATCTTTCCGCGCAGGGGCCATTGCGCTGACAATTATCAGCACCTTTCTTACTTCAATCCCGGCAAGCGCCAAAAATGCCCAGTCTGATGTTCAAAGTCTGGACGCATTTATTGAGTCTGTCCGTACAGGCGACGGCTCAGCGCTGACCGGCGTTTTTGTCCGTGACGTGATGGCGTTGCCGATTGTGCAACAACCGGCAGGTTCTCCCGGTTATGTTTCCTCTCAGAATGACGTTTTTACTCAATTTGGGATGGCAAGCCAGTTCGGATCAACTGGTTTACTGGCGCATAATTACTTAGCCGGGCAATATCTGCCCATGCTGACTTCGGGGACGGAAATTGTTTTGGTTTATGGTGATGGACGCTTGGAATATTATCGGGTTACAAGTGTTTTACAATACCAGGCTCTGGATCCCTTGAATCCGTATAGCAATTTTCGCGACCTTAGTTCCGATACCATTCTTGCTGCCGCAGACTTGTTCAACCTTGTTTATCGCAGTGACGGACGGCTTGTTCTTCAGACTTGTATTGAACAAAATGGGAACTCGAGTTGGGGACGGCTTTTTATCGTTGCTGAACCTGAGGTATGGCAGGATGCGAATGAATTTATTTCCAAATAGTTGAGTTTGAATTTTATTAAAAAAGCCATCGGAGGTTTAAACCTCCGATGGCTTTTTTGGAATGATTTATTTCAACTTATTTCTCAG
>JBAIYF010000762.1:0-2385 GCA_037916115.1 Anaerolineales bacterium | reverse complement strand
GTTTTTGAGTAGGAAGTGATCATGCTTTTCGACTCGCCATTCCATTGAAGGCAGGTGCTTGAAACCTCTTTCAAATTAATGCTATGATATTTTTGTATAGTCAAGACTGGGATTTGCAAGGCGTTGGATGTTTTGGTGCGGGCTGGAGATATGATGGCAAAAAAGGTCCTGCTTATTGATGACGACCCTGACCTGGGGCATCTGGTTGAGGCGGTTTTGCGCCCCGTTGAAGTGGTGTTGTATCAATGCTATTCCGGGGGAGAGGGATTGCGCAAGGCGTACGAAATTCACCCCGATCTTGTCATACTTGATATCATGATGCCCTATATGGATGGGTTTGAGGTTTGTTCGCGGCTGCGCGAACTTTCCCGGGTACCGGTCTTAATGCTGACAGCATCGGGGGATCCGCGGGCGATGGTGCATGGGTTCGATCTGGGGGCGGATGATTTTGTCAGAAAACCATTCGGCAATGATGAGTTGGAGGCACGTGTTCGGGCTTTGCTGAAGAACTCGAATCATGGGGCGGATGTCAGTGGGGGAAGCAAGATCACAGCGTATCGTGATGACTACCTGGAAGTGGACCTGACCTCCCGTACGGTGAAAATTAAAGGTGACATTGTCGAGCTGACGCCCCGGGAATATGCCTTGCTTGACTGTCTTGTGCGGGAACAAGGCAGGGTATTATCTCATTTTGAACTGGTCCGAAGAGCCTGGGGAGATGCTTTCATGAGCAGTGCCCATACCCTCTCGTCTCTGTATGTGTATTACCTGCGAAAGAAGATCCAGGATGGGCAGCATGGGCATCAGTATATCCATACGTTTTGGGGGCGCGGGTATTGGTTCGAGTCGCGCACTCAAGACTAAGTTGAGAGATATTGGGGGAATTAAAGAATTTTCGAAGAAATCTCAAAGAAAATAAAAGATTCAAATTGCTATCCTAAATTCAGGATCCATTGCCGCATTTCGTGAATGTCTTGGATATTGAATACATTCTTAAGTTTCGATTGTTTCTAAAACCTGAAAGGTTTGTGTATTCAATAGATAAATTGGTGGGGAGCGTTATGTGGCGGGGAGGTTTATTTTGCAGGAAGAGAATTTACATCTTGACCATGAAAAAGACCTTCAGGAGCTGCATGCAGCCATCTCTGGACGTGAAGGGTATTACATTCTCAAGCGTTTGATGGATGTTATTTGCGCAGCCTGCCTTTTGCTGGTGCTTTCCCCGCTCATGGCAGCCATTGCCGTTGCCATCTATCTCTACTCTCCGGGACCGATCTTTTTTGTGCAGGAACGTATCGGCGCGAAAAGGCTCAGGGTGGGCAACCAGACCTTCTGGAGGCGTGAGCCGTTCCGCTTCTATAAGTTCCGCACAATGAAGGTCAACTCAGACCCATCCATTCATCAAAAATATGTCACTGCTCTGATCGAGAATGATAAGAAGGGCATGGTGGAAGTTCAGGGACGTGAGACGACCGTGCGCAAGATATTGAATGACCCGCGCCTCATTCGCCCCGGGGGCTGGTTGCGCAAATTCAGCCTGGATGAACTCCCGCAGCTTTGGAACGTGCTTCGCGGCGATATGAGTTTGATCGGACCGCGCCCGCCCATTCCCTATGAGGTGAAGGTTTATAAACCCTGGCATTACCGGCGTTTTGATGCGCAGCCGGGCATTAGCGGACTGCAGCAAGTAAAGGCACGCTGTAACGCCGATTTCGACGATCAGGTGAAACTTGATATTGAGTACATCGAGAAACAAACACTTTGGCTGGATATCAAGATTGCACTGCAAACCCCCCTGGCGATTCTTTTAGCCCGGGGGGCTCATTGAGTCTGCAAGGAGGATTTGACCATGGAACAATTGAAAGTTGGCATCATTGGGTATGGCTATTGGGGACCAAATCTTGCGCGGAATATTTCCGAGCTGCCCGCCGCCGAGTTGACGGCTGTGTCGGACATAAAGGATGACCGCTTGCAGCGTGCACACTCACTGCATCCGAATACAACGATCACCCGCAATTACACCGACCTTTTCGATATGGGGTTGAACGCTGTGGTGGTTTCCACGCCGCCTGCACTGCACTTTTCCATTGCAAAGGATTGCCTTGAGCATGGGTTGAATGTGCTGGTGGAAAAGCCGATCACCATGAATAGCCGCGACGCACAGGAGTTGATTGAGATTGCCGAGGAAAAACATCTGACATTGATGGTCGGGCATACCTTCGAATACAACTCAGCTGTGCATGCCCTCAAGAAATACATGGACAGCGGCGAATTGGGTGATATTTACTATATCGATACGGCTCGTTTGAATTTGGGGCTCTTCCAACGCGATTCGAACGTGCTTTGGGATCTTGCGCCGCATGATCTTTCGATTTTGTTCTACCT
>JBAIYF010000761.1:0-6384 GCA_037916115.1 Anaerolineales bacterium | reverse complement strand
CACCGGCGTATTGACTCCGCGCGCGCAATTGGAGCCGGTGGAGATCGGCGGCGTCATCGTTCGCAATGCGACCCTGCATAATTTTGACTTCATCGAAGAAAAAGACATTCGCATCGGTGACCGGGTCTTGGTCAAACGCGCGGGTGAAGTGATTCCGTATGTCATCGGTCCCGTAGTGGATGCGCGTTCGGGCAAAGAGAAAAAGTACAAGCCGCCCACAAAATGTCCCGCCTGCAGACAGGATGTGGAGCACATCGAAGGTGAAGTAGCGTGGTATTGTGTCAACGCCGCCTGCCCGGCGCAGTTGGTCCGCAACGTGGAGCATTTCGTCTCGCGCGGCGCGATGGATATTGTCGGGCTGGGTATCAAGATCGTAGAGCAGCTCATCGAAGCAGGCTTGGTCAAAGACGTTGCAGACCTGTTCACTTTAAAGAAAGAACAATTACTCGAACTCGAAGGGTTTGCTGAAAAAAAGGCAGAGAATCTGCTCGGGTCCATTGAGCAGGCAAAAGGTCAGAGTTTGAACCGCCTCATTGCAGCACTGGGAATCCATGGCGTGGGCGAAGTCATGGCGGGCGATCTCGCGCGGACGTATGGAAACCTATCCGCGCTGTTGAAGACAACAGCCGATGAACTTCAGCAGATCGAAGGGGTGGGTCCAAACATCGCCGAATCCATCGTGGATTGGTTTGCGCGCCCGGCAAATCAAAAGTTGCTCAAGAAGTTGAAGGCGGCGGGCATTGATCCGCAAATGCAGAAAGATGAAAAGAAGAAAGAAGGGGCATTTACCGGGCTAACCTTTGTGGTGACGGGCACACTGCCCAACTTCTCACGTGACGATGCCAAAGAGTTCATCGAAAACAACGGCGGCAAAGTGACCGACAGTGTGAGCAAAAAGACCAGTTACTTGGTGCTCGGCGAAAACCCCGGCTCGAAGTTCGAGAAAGCCAAATCGCTCGGCGTGAAGATCATAGACGAAGCCGAGTTGAAGCGGCTGGCTGGGTAAACCCAAGTGACAGTCACCTTAAAGGCGACTGTCACTTTTACGCTAGACAGAAAACATCCCCTCGGCTAAACTTGCGCAATCCCTTTTGGAGGCACTTACATGGATTTTCACAGTATCGATAACAATAGCACCCGGCGCATTGCCGCTCTCAAACAACGCGTAGACTCCCTGCGAGAAAACGACTATTACTTCTACAACCAAGCCGTGGAGGAAATGCTGCCCGGCGCCAAAGTGCGCGTACGCGGACGCACCATGGGCATGTACGCCTCCTACTCATACCTGGGCTTGGTCGGGCACCCACGCATTAACGAAGCCGCCAAACGCGCTGTGGACAAATTCGGCACTGGCACCAACGGTGTGCGCACCCTGGCGGGAACGCTCACCATCCACAATGAGCTGGAAGAGACCATTGCCAACTTCAAGCACGCTGAAGCCGCCATCACTTACACCTCCGGCTACGTCACCAACCTGACCGTGATCTCCTCCCTGATGGGACGCGGCGACTATGTCTTCTCAGACAAGATCAACCACGCCTCCATCGTGGACGGTTGTCTCATGTCTGGCGCGGAATTCCGCCGCTTCCGTCACAACGACATGGAGCACCTCGAAGGTTTGCTCAAGAACGCGCCTGCGGACGTGTCCAAGCTTGTCATCGCCGACTCGGTCTTCAGCATGGACGGCGACATCATTGACCTGCCCAAGATCGTGGAACTCAGCCGCAAATACAACGCCTGGCTGATGATCGACGAAGCGCACTCGGTGGGTGTGCTCGGCAAAACCGGCACCGGCATCGAAGAGCACTTCGGCATTTACGACGGCATCGACATCAAGATGGGCACCCTCAGCAAGACCATCCCTTCAGTGGGCGGATATGTGGCTGGTAAAAAGGAGCTGATCGACTACCTGCGCCATGGCAGCCGCGCCTACATCTTCTCCGCGGCTCTGCCGCCTGCCCAAGCCGCCGCCGCCAACGAAGCCTTCAAGGTCATCCTCGACGAACCCGAACGCCTTGACCGCTTGAATGCCAACACCAAACAATTCATCGGCGGGTTGAAGGGCATGGGCTTCGACACTCTGCTAACCGAAACCGCCATCGTGCCCGTCTTGTGCGGCACCGATGAAAAAGCCATGGAGCTGACCAAGCGCTGCCAGGAAAAAGACATCTTCGTCCTGCCGGTGGTCTCCCCCGCTGTGCAGGAAGGCATGTCGCGCCTGCGCGCCACCGTCACCGCCGCGCACGACCCCTCCGACATTGAACACGCCATGGATGTGATCTACCAGGCGGGCAAAGCGATGGGGATGGTGAAGTAGGTTGGTAAGTTGGTAGATCAGTAAGTTGGTAATTGGTAATTTGAAAAGTCGCTCATTGTAAATGGGCGGCTTTTTTGTTTATATAGATGCGACTCGCCTTAGGCGAAGTTAAGAGTTTGAGAGGCAGAGCAAAAAAGGGCGGAGTCTGAGCCGTTTTTCGTCATCCTGATAGAGACTGATAGCCGCGATTAAACGTATTTCTAACACAGCACCTGTACAATGCCGTCATCAAGGAGTGACCTATGAAATGGCAATGGAAATTTGGAACCTTCGCCGGAATTGACGTCTACATCCATGCCACCTTTTTACTTTTGATCGGGTGGGTGGGGTTGAGTCACTGGCTGGAAAATGGGAGCTGGCTCGAAGTGCTTTCGGGCGTTGGCTTCATCGTTGCGTTGTTCGTGTGTGTGCTGCTGCATGAATATGGGCACGCGCTCACTGCCCGCAAATATGGAATCAAAACACGCGACATCACACTCTACCCGGTCGGCGGTGTTGCGCGGCTCGAACGCATGCCGGAAAAACCGATCGAGGAATTGTGGGTGGCACTGATGGGACCTGCCGTGAACGTGGTGATCGCCATTGGACTCTTCGCGGCTCTTCTCTTGACCGGGAACCTGGTGCCGCTCTCCGAGCTTGGGGTGGCGTCTGGAAACTTTTTTGAACGCCTGCTGGTGGTAAACGTCTCGCTGGTGCTGTTCAACCTCATCCCTGCCTTCCCCATGGACGGTGGGCGTGTGCTGCGCGCACTGCTTGCCATGCGCATGGATTACGTCCGCGCGACGCAGATCGCCGCCAGTATTGGACAAGGCATGGCGTTCCTGTTCGGGTTTATCGGTTTGTTCTCCAACCCGTTCCTCTTGTTCATCGCTTTCTTCGTGTACATTGGCGCATCGCAGGAAGCCAGCGCCGTGCAGATGCGAAACGTCATCAGCGGCATTCCGGTGGGACGCGCCATGCTAACCGATTACCGCAGCCTCTCGCCGCGTGATCCGCTCTCGCGCATGGCGCAGTTGATTCTCGCGGGCACGCAGCACGACTTCCCCGTGGTCAACGATGAGGAGCGGGTGGTCGGCGTGGTCACGCGCGATGACTTCCTCTCCGCGCTCACCCAACACGGGCAGAATATTGCCATCTCGGCGGTAATGCGCAGTTCGCCCCCCGAAGTGGATTCATACGACATGGTCGAGATCGCACTGACCCGAATTCAAGAATCGGGCTTCCCAACCCTGCCTGTCACCCACTCAGGGCGTTTGGTTGGCATTATCACCGCTGAGAACATCGCCGAGTATTTGATGATCCGCTCGGCATTACGAAATTCACGCCTGACCATGATGCCCTGACAAATTCGACATCATTCATTAAGCATTCTCTTAACTTAAAAATTAAGACGCATGTATAATCATGCTTACTCCGATGGGGAGTAGCCGCCCGGTTAACGGGTAGCCCAGCCGTCATGACGGAATTAATTTCCCGGCTGTTCTGTGAAGGCAAGACCATCGTCCAAACCTTTGGCGGTGGTCTTTTTTATTGCCATCTGAGGTGTATACTTCCACCCGCCATTGCATGACCGTACGAAATCAAAAAGAAAGAATGGAGTTAATCACGATCAATGAACTGGCACACCCTTGAAACCAACGAAGCACTGCAAAAACTAAAATCCTCCTCTGAGAACGGGCTGACCTTTGCCCAAGTGGAGGAAAGCCGCCAACAGCACGGGGTGAACGAACTGGTGGAACGCGGCGGGCGTACCCCGCTTCAAATTCTATGGGAACAGGTCACCGCGACGATGGTGCTCATCCTCATTGCAGCGGCGGTGGTCGCCGGTTTGCTGGGCGACACCAAGAACACCATTGCGATCCTTTCCATCGTAGCGTTGTATGCCCTGCTCGGGTTTATTCAAGAATACCGCGCCGAACAAGCCATTGCCGCGCTCAAGAAAATGGCGGTGCCAAATGTGCGCGTTCTGCGCGACGGCAAACTGCAGGACATGTCTGCGCGCGAGCTTGTACCCGGCGACATTGTGCAGCTCGAAACGGGGAATGTCATCCCTGCAGACCTGCGCCTGATCGAAGCGGTAAATTTGAGAATTCAGGAAGCCGCGCTTACGGGCGAATCTGAAGCCATTGAAAAGCACACTGCCGCGATCAGCAGTGAAGAACTTCCGCTTGGTGACCGCCGCAACATGGCGTACAAGGGCACCATCATCACGCAGGGACGCGGATTGGCGCTCGTCATTGCCACCGGCATGCAGACCGAGCTCGGCAAGATCGCCGATATGATCCAACAGGTGCGCGAGGAGCAAACTCCCTTGCAGCGCCGTCTCGACGCGTTGGGAAAAAATCTGGCGATAGTGGGGCTGGCGATTGCAGGAGTCATCTTCGCACTTGGTTTGTGGCGCGGTGATGAACTCCGCCACATGATGCTGACTGCGGTCAGTGTGGCGGTTGCCATCGTGCCCGAAGGGTTGCCCGCGGTGGTCACCATCACGCTCGCGCTCGGCGCTCAGCGCATGTTGCAGCGTCAGGCGCTCATTCGCAAATTACCCGCCGTGGAAACGCTCGGCTCGGTCACGGTCATCTGTTCGGACAAGACCGGTACACTGACCGAGAACCGCATGACCGTGGTGGTGTTGGACGTGGCGGAACATGCCCTCGACCTGACCGAAGAAATGGAACGCAGCGGCACCTTCCGTGCAACCCGCAGCCTGGGTGCACCTGCCCAATCTTCACTCTCGCTGGCGGCAATCGGCGGTTCGTTGTGCAACGACGCCAAATTGGTGGATGAAGGCGATGACCGCTTCCACACTATGGGCGACCCGACCGAAGGCGCGCTTGTGGTGGCGGCGGCAAAGATGGGCTACTGGAAATCCACGCTCGACTCATCCTTCCCCCGCGCGGCAGAACTGCCATTCGACTCGGAACGCAAACGCATGACCACCGTGCACTATTTGGGAAACTACGACCCAACCGTACTCTCCGGTTTGGAGATCGGCGACAAGCGTTACATCGCCTTCACCAAAGGCGGTGTGGACGGTCTGCTCGACATCACAAGCCATGTCTGGGTGGAGGGGAAGTCCATTCCACTGGATGAAGAGTGGAGGTCCAGAATTGAAGCGGCGAATGAACGGCTTGCCAAGAAAGGCATGCGTGTGCTCGGCGTCGGTTTCCGCTTGCTGAACTCCATCCCTGAGATCCTCCAGATCGACCTTGAACAAAACATCACGCTGGTGGGCTTGTTCGGCATGATCGACCCGCCGCGCAGTGAAGTGAGGGATGCGGTGGCAGTGGCAAAGACCGCGGGCATTCGACCGATCATGATCACCGGTGACCATCCATTAACGGCGATGGAAATCGCGCGCCAACTCGGCGTGACCGAGAACGGACGCGTGCTGACCGGCGTGGAATTGGAACGCATCTCGTTCGATGAATTGAAGAACCTGCTCGAAGATGTGAATGTCTTTGCGCGTGTGGCGCCCGAACATAAATTGCGAATTGTGCAAGCCCTGCAAGAGAAGGGACACGTGGTAGCCATGACCGGCGACGGTGTGAACGACGCGCCCGCCCTGCGCAAAGCGGACATCGGCGTGGCGATGGGCATCACCGGCACGGACGTTTCAAAGGAAGCTTCTGATCTTGTATTGCTCGACGATAACTTTGCGACCATTGTTGCTGCCGTAAAAGAAGGGCGCACAATATACGACAACATCCGCAAGTTTGTGCGTTTCAGCGTGGCGGGCAATATCGGCAAGGTGCTGGTGATGCTGCTGGCGCCGTTCCTGGGCAAGCCGCTGCCCTTGCTGCCGCTGCAATTGTTGTGGCTCAACCTGTTGACCGACGGCCTGTTGGGTCTCGGCATGGGCGTGGAGCACACCGAAAGCGACACGATGAACCGCAAGCCGTACTCGCCGAAGGAAGGCGTGTTCAGCCGCGGCGCGGGTGCGCAGACCATCTGGGTCGGCGTGATGATCGGCGCGCTGGCACTCGGTCTCGGCTCGCTCTACTACTTCACCGGCCGCGAACAATGGCAGACGATGGTCTTCACGTCGCTGGCGTTTATGCAGGTCT
>JBAIYF010000760.1:0-3837 GCA_037916115.1 Anaerolineales bacterium | reverse complement strand
ACTCCTTGAAATGGATGATGTCATCATCGATCACGAACTCTTTCATGGGGTCATCGAACTACGTCATATCGTGCGGGATAACTTCCCGGCTCGTAAGGTTTCAACATTAATCCGCGAAGGGTGCCTTCAAGAATAAGCACACGCCGAATCAGACTGAAGACTGCAAGCTTCAGGCTATGTTTGCGCACAGCAAGCACAAGCGCGATTAGGAGCAAACCAGCGACCCACAAAGCCAGCCAGACCCACTGACCAGTTACCAAAGAAAATATAGCTGCCGCAACCCCGACCAAAATATATGCAGTTGGAGCGATCACCCAACCACGTTCCCGCAAATAGGTGGATAGGAAAGGTCCGCCCCAGAAATAACGGATATTCTGACCAAAACCGAGCCAAAGGTTGCGATTACGCCGAAACAGCAGGGTTGAAAAATTTTCACCGGGGGTCGAATAATGCAGCACAATGGGACGATTCAATCGCAGAACGCGGTATCCCGCGTGGCGAATGCGCAGACATAACTCCGGTTCTTCATCGGAGTAAAGGTATGGGTTGAACGAACCAACCTGTTCCAAAACTGAGCGGCGATACAGCGCTGCGCCGCCGCCGTGTGACACTGCAACCGTGTCTGAGTCGCCTGGCAGCGGCACCAGTTCAAATGTCTGTTTTTGAGGCGTGATGGGGCGATCAATAACGAGTCCACAAACCACGGCGACATCCGTCTTGGATCGCATGACGTCAAGCGCTTGATCCAGCCAGCCTGCACACAGTTCCATGTCACCATCTAAAAAAAGAACGAACTCGCCGCTCGTATGCCGAAAGCCCACGTACCGTCCGGCGGCTGCCGACAGACGTTGATCGGAACGCAGGCGCAGTACCCGAATTGGATATTGTGCAGCGATCGCGGTGGTGCAGTCTTGCGAGGCAGAATCCACCAGCATGATCTCCGTTGCATGAAGATGAGCCGTTTCCTTCAACACAGACTCGACCAGCCGGGCAATGTTCCATTCCTGATTCCTGCTGATCAAGACAACCGAAAGTCCGCTCACGACTTTTCCCCTTCTTTTTCAATACCTGTCCGCCGCAGCATGCGTGCCCCATGGCGCAAGAGCTGCACCGGAGCAAACTCACGCAGGGCTGTCCGGCGGTCGTACCAGCCGCTGACTTTCATGGCAAAGGTCTTCAACGAGTCGCTGCCGAGACAAGGCACCCGCCAGATGTGATACATATTCCACGATCCCGTGTCGCCTGCGCACGCCGCATGATAGCCAGTTGCCCGGACCAGATCTTCGATATGGTCATTGGTACGGGAATATGGGTAGGAGAAAAAATCGACCTGTATGTTCAGGAACTCTTGCAGCAATGCCTTGGATTTTCGAAGTTCTTTGAGGACAGACTGTTCCTCCAGCAAAGTCAGAAATGGATGACTGAGCGTATGGCTGCCAAATGTAAATCCGTGCTGGATCAATTCCCGCGCTTCATCATGGGATAGCAACCGTCCTGCACGTTCCCTATCCTGCCCGCGCCAATCGCTTTGCATGCCCATGCGCCCTGCCACCATGAAGACCGTGGCGGTAAACCCGAACTTTTCCAAAATGGGGAGAGCGTTCAGCAGTACATCTTGATACCCATCATCGAAAGTGAGCACAAAAGATTTCGCCGGGGCTTGCTCATCACGCAAGAAATATTGAACTGCTTCAGCAAGAGTGAGACAAATATATTCATTCTGCGCAAGGTAGTTCATCTGCCGCTCGAATTGGTCCGGCGGTACGGCAAGAGTGAGCGGATCCGCAGTTTGGGGTAGTTCAGCGATCTGGTGATACATGAGAAGCGTGGTCATTCTGTTGCCCTCCCGGGATGCAGATGTGATTCGGCGCTTGCAACAGGGCATCCCTGTTCAATAGACTCGCGAATGGCGGCAAGTGCGCGATGCACATGCACGGCATCCCAACTGGCGGCATGCAGTGAAATGTTTCCGCGGATCGCCTCCACAAAACACTTAGCCGCCCTGACGTAAATTCCCTCATTTGATTTGCGATGCATGAACGCCCCGGCTTTCTGCGCCAATATCTCCTCCGCGTTGCCGAGCAGCGTTCCCAATTTGTTCAGCCCGCCGCCGGTCGGTGTGCGATATTCGTAATAATCATCCGACACCAGCAAACTGCCCGACGAACCGTGGATCTGAAGCATGAGCAGGTTGCCACGCGTACCCCAGGCAAGGTTCAACGTGCCAACGATGTGTTTATCCGCTTGAAAGGTTGCCGCGATACTATCCAGCAATGGAAAACCCGGCAGCGACCTTTCAGCCATTGCAAAAACCGTCTCGATCTTCAAATCTGTGATGTACATCAGCAGGTCAAGTACATGACTGCCCCAGTCATAGAGCGGTCCGCCGCTTTGAGGGTTCAGGTGCCAATCGCTCTTGGGGTCCCAGCCCCGATACGGACCGGAATACACTGCGCTCGCCTGTATCTGCAAGATCCTGCCGAGTCGTCTTGCTTTCAACAATTCCCGCGCAGATAAAAAGTGTTCGTGAAAGCGAAGATGATAGCCAGGCATCAGCACAAGCCCGGAGCGCTCCGCCTGTACCGTCAAACTCTCCGCCTCCTGCGCCGAAAGCCCAACCGGCTTCTCGCAATAGACGTGCAGTCCGTTAGTAAGCGCAAGATGCGCCGCCTGATAATGCATCCCATTCGGCAAACAGACATAGACGGCATCCAACGGCTCGCGCTCCAACATTTCTTCGTAGGTCGAATATACGATCGGGATTCCAAAACGCTGCTGGGTGCGATTGGCTTGATACGCATCAACCTCCGCCCCGGCTTGGATCACCACCTCAGGCAGAGATGCCAACGCCGGTAAATGGGCGCGTGTGGCAATGCCCCCCAGTCCGATCATCCCAACCCGCAGTTTATCTGTCATGGGCGCTGCATCCTAGCCAACATGTTCCCGCAGCCACATCCATGCGAGGCGCCAGCGCGGAATAAAATCAAACACCTCGGTCACATCTTCAACACGGCTACCCAACATCTCATAGTGTGTTGTTCCGATCCCATGTTTGGCGGCAAGGCGCAAATGTGGAATATTGTGCGGGTCCATGCCCATTACCCGGGCGCAGACTTGGTCCGTCGCCAATGCATCCGTCCCTCCAATGATGAGGCGCATCACACGCGGCACACCACTTACAGGACCCGCCCCCTCCTGCGCGATCAACCCATCCACCAATCCCAGATCCGGCGGGCGGACTTTCACCAGGTCACAGATTACCTCCGCCAGATGCGGGTGATACACCACCTTGAGTTTCTCAGGCAGCGCGCCGAACTGATTCTTCATAATGCAGGATAGTCCCTGCATCGAATGGGTCTTGAGCTTGCCAAACGAAATCAAATAGTCGGCTTCCATAAAAGTTTTGGACATTTCGAACTCTTTTAAGAAAAACCCATCCAGTTGAACCTTGACCTGCTCATCGCTGGTGAGATTTAAGTAGCGGGTCTTTGGCAGACCAGCAAGGGTAATATCCCAGCCAAGCCCGTAATAGGCGCGGTCGGCACTGAGCGCCGTTGCATCTGACTCAACGATGACGATCTCTTTAATACTGCGCCGTTCCAACAACCACTCAGCAAGATAACGCACAAGGCGCGGATCCACCGTGGCTCCGGTTTCGCAATCCAGCAGCAGGCACAAGTTCACTTTGACGACCACCCGCGCATCCATAGGGAGCCGGATTTTGTCTTCCAGCATGTTCAGCAGGGCATACATCGCGGTACGCACTTGCGCATCATCATCAATATTTTCGACCCGGATAATTCCCACTTGCTCCATTGGATGTGACATGTTTCTCCT
>JBAIYF010000759.1:0-2796 GCA_037916115.1 Anaerolineales bacterium | reverse complement strand
ATCATCGGTGCGCTGGGCGTGTTGGATGACCTGGTGACGACACAAGCCTCGGCGGTGTTTGAACTTCAACATGCCAACCCTAGCCTCGGCTTTGGCGGGCTCTATGCGGCGGCCATGCGCATCGGTCAGGACCATGTGGCTGCTACGGTGAACACGTTGGTTTTAGCCTACGCTGGAGCCTCGCTCCCCATGTTATTGATGTTCTCGCTCGGCGGCGGAGATTATGGCTACATCGTCAACTTCTCGTTCATTGCCGAAGAAATTGTGCGGACTTTGGTTGGGTCGCTGGGATTAATTGCAGCGGTGCCAATTACGACCATCATTGCCATCTTTTTTGCTCAAAGGGCAGATTCGCTTGGGAAGTGGGAACAGTTCCTTGGTCCAGAGGGAAGCGGGCATAGTCATAGCCATTAGTCCAACAGTCAAAATTCGGAGTATTCTATTAATTGGGCGGAAACCGTCCAAAAGTCTGGTGGTTGCATTCCACACCTGAAATTTGTTCAGTCAAATTTGTGAAACTTTTCCTCTTGTGAATGCGTAAGAGAAGGTAGAAAGCCTTCCCGAGGAGAAACGTGAACGAAGAACAGACCTGGGTAGCCCAGGCACAACAAGGTGATGACGAGGCGTTTACAAAACTCGTTGAAACCTATCAAACCCCCGTTTTCAACCTGTGTTACCGCATGTTGGGCGAGCCCGAACTCGCGGAAGACGCTGCGCAGGAGACGTTTTTGCGCGCGTACCAGCACCTGCATCGGTATGACCAGAAGCGCCCCTTTGCGACATGGCTTTTGTCTATCGGAGCGCACTACTGCATTGACCGTCTGCGCCGCCGTAAATTCTCGATGTTCTCAATGGATGCGGAAGACGAAGAAGGCAATTCGTTTGAAATACCCGATCTTGATGCGCCAAACCCGGAGGGCGAAGCCATTACCGGGCAAACGAACGAACGTGTGCATGCCATATTGCAAGACCTGGATGCCACCGATCGTGCGGCAGTCATTATGCGATATTGGTATGACTATTCTGAAAAGGAGATCGCCGAGTCCTTGAACCTGACGGTCAGCGCGGTGAAGAGCCGCCTGCACCGCGCGCGCAAGGAACTGGCTGGCTTGTGGGTCGAACAAGAAGACGACCTGCTTGCCGAGATGGAAAGGAGACATAATGAATCACCAGCCTTTTGAAACCTGGCTGTTGGACGATAAAGTCCTCACCCCTGCCGAGAAGCGAGAACTCAACTCCCATTTGCGGGACTGCAAAAACTGTTCCGCACTGGCTGAGACCGGTCTCGCCCTGCGTTCGGCAAGGGTGGCTTCGCCCAAGCCAGGTTTCTCCATGCGCTTCCAGCAAAAATTGGCAGCGCAAAAACTCGTGGAGCGCAGGCGCCGCCTGTGGGGTGTGATCGTGCTCATCCTCGGCGGACTGGGACTGGCAGGTTGGCTATTGACCCCTGCCCTCGTTACCTTTGCGTCTTCCCCTGTGGAATGGCTGATCGCTGCTGCAAGTTTCTTCATATACCTATTCTCATCCCTGCAAGCCTTCGCTGACCTGTTCGCTGTGATGGCACGCATCTTACCGGATTTTCTCCCCCCCTATGCATGGATGGTCATCGTCTCCGGGCTTGCTGGAATGGGATTGCTTTGGACCATATCAATCTGGCGGTTCTCCCGCCAAACTCAAGGAGTCACTGCATGAAAATTAAATCAACACTGACCCGCCTCCTTCTGCTGCTGGCACTTTTGCTGGTGCCATTCGGCGCGGTGAAGGCACAAACCCCCGATAACGGCGGTATATTTCTGTTCGGTCAAAACTACACATTGAAGGAAGGGGAGGTTCTAAATGGCAGCATTGCCGTCTTCGGAGGCAACGTCCAGATCGAAAAAGACGCGGTCGTGAACGGTTCGATCGCAGTCTTTGGCGGCAATATCAACCTTGCAGAAAATGTCACCGTCAACGGCTCGGTGGCAGCCTTTGGCTCGAATATGAGCATCTCGGGCGAAGTCTATGGCGACCTGGTCATCTTCGGCGGCAACATCATGCTGACGGAAGGCTCCCTCGTTGATGGCGACATTGCCACCTTTGGCGGGCAGGTCACCGAGGAACCCGGCTCAAAGGTCACTGGCGACATCACCAACAACACCCCGCCGGAGATCAGCGTCCCTGAAACCCCAGGTGAACCGAACACCCCCGGCACCCCCGACACCCCATTTGTGGATGTGAACGTCAACCCACTATGGGACGTGGTCAGCAAGTTTGGGCAGGCGATCGCCGTTGCCGCAGTCGGCATGCTGCTCACCCTCTTCCTACAGCCCCAGCTGGACCGCGCCGGAAGTGCCATTAGAAACCAGCCTTTTGTAGCAGGCGGTTACGGGTTGCTCACGATCATCGTTGCACCGATTGTAGTGATCATCCTGAGCATCACCATCATCCTCATCCCCATCGCACTGATCGTTGCCATGGCAATTCCGCTGGCGTGGGTGTTCGGCATGGTCGTGATCGGTCAAGAGATCGGCGACCGCTTCGCCAAAGCCATCAACCAGGTTTGGGCGCCCGTCCTCTCCACCGGGTTGGGAACCTTCTCACTGGTATTGCTCTCCGGCTTGATCGGGCTCATCCCCTGCGTAGGCTGGCTCGGCTCCTTCATCATCACCCTGCTGGCACTCGGCGTCACCGTGATGAGCCGCTTCGGAACCTACAGCCCAATGTCTTACCCGCCTGCAACCACCACAGTGGATCAAGTTCCCCCCGCCTCTTAATTGGACTTGAGCCTGATACCCAAAAAAGCCCCGGCGTAAAACC
>JBAIYF010000758.1:0-2854 GCA_037916115.1 Anaerolineales bacterium | reverse complement strand
GATCTTCGATCTTGATCTGAATGCGGCAGGTCGTGGCTTTGGCATGGCGCACCAAATTGGTAAAGGATTCGAGCACGATGCGATACGCAGCCACTTCCACGGCAGCGGGCAGAGCGGGGAGTGGCTCGGTCACGTCGAAGGTGATCTGCATGCCGTTCGGTCCGCTGTATTGGGCGGTGTGCTCGCGGATGGCAGAGACGAGACCAAACTCATCCAGCACGGGCGGACGGAGCGCATAAACCAGCCTGCGAATTTCAGCGACGCTTTCTTTGACCTGTCCTTTCAGGTCTTTGAGCAGTTGCTTGCTTTTGGCGGGGTCGGTATCTACGAATTCGGCGGCGGTGTCGATGCGTTGAGAGAGACTGGCGAGTGTAGGTCCGACTCCATCGTGCAGGTCGCGGCGCAGGCGGCGGCGTTCTTCCTCTTGGGCTGTGACGAGACGTTCACGGGATCTTTGCAGGTCGTTGTTGAGGCGCAGGGTGTAGGCGGCGACTCCTGCCTGCTGCGCGATGAGGTGGATCAGTTTCATATCGGCAGGGGAGAAGGTTTCACCTGCGGCGCGCGGGGCGAGGGTCAACTCGCCGACGCGTTCGGTCTGATAGGTTAGAGGGAGGTGATGCATTTCGGACGGAGGCAGGTTCGAGGTCGAAGTGAAGCGTGGTTCTTCATCCAAAAGGGAAATGGCAACATAGGGGAGTTTCAATGTTTGGGCAAGTGTTTCCACAATGGTTTGTAACGCAGAATCAGGCGCGAGGGCGGAATCCAGTTGTTGACTTAATCGCGTGAGGACGGTGGCGGGGTCGTCGCGTTCACCGTACATCAGGCGGTTCACACCGCGTTGAAGCTGTTGACGAAGCGGCTCAAAGAGGACTGCGATAATGCCCGTGGCAATGAATGAGATGATGACGTTGGTTTGTTTGTTGCGAAAGGAATTTGCGAAAAAGCCAACGATGACGACGTAAAAGATGATCGTGAGCAAGCTCAGTGTGCCATAGACAAGCGTGCGGTTGATGATGGGGTCGATATTCCACAGACGGAAGCGCAGCATCGCGACACCAAACGAAAGCGGCACAAGTAGATAGGACAGCATCATGCCAGTGATCGTGAATACGGCGTATGTTGTTCCCATTTCCATTAATCGATAGTTAAACGCAACGGGGAATGCGATGATGAAGTAGCCAAGCAAGGCAGTGGAGATGCCGTACACGACCCATTTTGTTTGCAGGCGAAGGATCGTTGATGAAATGTTTCGGTAGCGGTGGATGGGCACATAGAAAAGGGTTGCCATGATGATCAGTGAAAATATTGTGACGGGGAGTTTGTCCCAATTGCGCGGGTTGAGAGGGTTTTGAGGCAGGAATAACTGAATGAAGATAATGATGGCAATGACAATGGTGAAGGGTTTTGTCCAACGTGGGGCGAATTTACCATCAGGAAAGATGAATAAAAAGATGAGCATTCCCATGCTGGTGAAGAATTGAATGATCGCACGCGGCAATTTCCAGAACTCTGGCAGGTTGAAGTTTTGCACAGCGGGCGGATAAAACGAAGCTCCCAATACGATGAGATAGAACGCTACGAAGCGTGCCATGCCTTCGCCGGGGCGTTGGTAGATGATGACAATTGCAACAATGAAATGGGTCAGAAAAAAGAGGGTGCGCAGCCCCATTAGATAGGTGGCGTGCGCTTTTGCACTCCATCCTAATTCAATAAGTTTTTGAAGAAGGCTTGGTTCAGGTTGGATAAGGTCAGTATAGATCAGGCGGATCTCAATAAAAAAGAACGCCATTACCAGAAGCGTAAAAACCATCCAAGCCGCCTGAATAACACGGTCGGATGAAAAAAAACGAGGCGTTGCCTGGGAGTTCATGGGTCGGAGCATACTGTATTGTATTCCCAATGTCATGGGAGCCCATTCCCAAATTTTTGGGAAAACTTCCCAGCCAATTAGTGAGTGTAGACCGATTTCAATAGGATGGGGAGCAGGTATTCTTTGAGCATTCTGGCAAATAAGGAAACCGGCATGACCTCGAACACTTTGGAAAAAAGAACAAACTTTAGAACTTTTGTTAAGCAATATCCGTTGATGTCCATGTACATCGGCGCATTCGTATTGACTTGGGCTTATTTCGTTCCCAACGTTTTGCATTCCTGGGGTCTCTTTCCCTTTGAGATGCCGGGTGTTATTGGGCTTTTGGCTGGCTGGGCTCCCGCCATTGCGGCTGCGGCTGTGACGGGGATTGTTGAGGGGCGGGCAGGAGTAAAACGGCTTTTCGGTCGTTACCTGATCTGGCGGGTAAACGGCTGGTGGTATGTGTTCGTGCTTACCTTTTTTGTCCCCGTCATTTTGGGCGCCGCCGGATTGCACATCTTGTTTGGTGGTGAAATGCCCCAAATTGGCGCGTTCGACATGCAGTGGTGGGAGGTCTTGCTGAGCTTTCTCGTGCAGACGTTGGTGCTCATGCTGTTGAACGGCGAAGAAGTCGCCTGGCGCGGATTTGTCCTTCCCAAACTTCATGCGCGCTACAACCACATGGTCATTGCAGCGTTGCTTGTGGCAATTCCCGAAACATTGCTTCATGCGCCGGGATTTTTCCAGAAAGATGATCCCTTCATTTCGTCGGTGGGCATCCCTGCTTTCTTGTTGTTTTCTGTAGCGCTCTCCATCATTTATGCGTGGACCTTTTTCAGAACCAGGGGAAGCATATTGCTGGTTGCTCTATTCCATGCCTCTCAGAACGCTTGGGGCAACCTGCTTACCGACAGCAGCGCTCGTCCGTTTCACATCACGGTCGCGTTGTTATGGGTCGTAGCGCTCGCATTGATCTTGTTCACTAAAAATCAGCAGAATGAT
>JBAIYF010000757.1:0-3335 GCA_037916115.1 Anaerolineales bacterium | reverse complement strand
GGGATCAGCAGGGCTGTGACGGCGAATACCAAAAAGGGCACGCGCTCGTGGATGGTCCGCATGAGCACGGTGCGTTTGAACTGCCGCAGGCGTGCCACGTGACTGGCGGTGAATAACTGCGGGAAGAGCCAGCCCGCCGAGTGGATGGCGGGCACAAGACCGATCAGGGTGGCGGAGTCGGTCATGGAGGCGACGAAGAGCGGCAGGATGGTGCTGAACGAGGCGAAGCCCAGCGCCATGCCGAAAAGACTGCCGTCCAATAAATTGACGGTGACATTGTGTTTCAGGTTTGTGCGAATGTTTTGTTCGAGGGGGGAGAGCATGGCGTCGATTTTACCTTATGCATGGTTCGGCAATTCTTCTTGTGGTTTCAATGCTAAAAGAATTCGTCTCATTCGTAAATTCGCGTCATTCGCATTAAGATTTTCCGACCCTGTCATCATCAAAAATTCCCGTTCTTTGCTATTGACAAATTTGCCTTTTTTCGCCTAAAATAAAAACGAACGTTCGTTCATTTTTATGTAAAGGAGAAATATGCCTGCAAAATCAAAAGATGCGCCCAAAAAAGGCGAAGTAACACGGCTTGCCATTGAAGATGCCGCAATTGAATTATTCATCGAGCAGGGATACCACGCCACGTCCATGCGCCAGATCGCGGACCGTGCCAATTTGGCGCTTGGAGGAATATACAACCACTTCAAGAGCAAAGACGAGATCTTCGAAGCCATTATTGTCGATAAACACCCCTACAAAAAAGTTCTGCCGCTTATTCTTGAGGTGGAAGGGGACACGATCGAGGATATTCTCAGCCAGGCGGCGCGGGTGGCGATTAAGGAGTTGACCTCCCAGCCGTATTACATCAAGCTGATGATGATCGAGATCGCGGAATTCAACGGTGCTCATGGCGCGGCGCTTATCAAGGAGATTGCCCCGAAAGTCCTGCCGGTTTTCGAGCGCATCATTAAGACCAAAAAGAACCTGCGGGTTACACATCCCGCTCTCTTAATGCGCTCTTTCATCGGCATGATCCTTTCCTACATGATCACAGAAATGATGATTTCAAACTCAGCGATAAATAAGTTTATGCCCAAAAATCCCGTCGATGCGTATGTGGATATTTACATGCACGGCATCATCAAGGAGACCGCATGAGGTCACGGTTATTTTCCATCATCCGCAAGGAGTTCATTCAGATCCTGCGTGACCCGCGCACGCTGGTGCTTATCATCCTGATGCCCATTATGCAGTTATTCCTGCTGGGCTATGCCGCCACAACGGATGTCAAGAACATCTCCATGGCGGTCTGGGACCAGAACCAGTCACAGCAATCACGCGCCTTGCTGGATGCCTTCCGTGTGGCGAACTATTTCAGCATTGATTATATGATCGGCTCAGAGGATGATTACCGCATCCTGATCGAGTCTGGCAAGATTCGCGCCGCGCTCATCATCCCGCCAGATTACGATATCCGCTTGCTGGAGGGGAAGGCGCAGGTCTCGCTCGTACTGGATGGCTCCGACGCCACCGTGGGCGGGACGGCGCTCTCCGTGGCAAAACTCATCGGACAGTCTTACGCCACCCGCATCCTTTCAGAACAATCTGCACTGACCGGCAGACCTACTGCTTTCACTCCGCCATTGGATGTCCGCACTCAGGTTTGGTACAACCCTGATCTGATCGCCGCTTACTTCAACGTGCCCGGCGTGATCGGCATGATTCTGTATTTCATCACGGCATTGCTCACGGCGTCAGCCATTGTCCGCGAACGTGAGCGCGGCACCATTGAGCAACTCATCGTTACGCCCATCCGCTCATGGGAGTTGGTGGTCGGCAAGATTTTGCCCTACGCCATCCTCGCCTTCATCGACACGTTGGAAATTCTCGTCATCGGTCACTGGTGGTTCGGCGTGCCCGTCCGTGGCGATGTTGGCTTGATCTTTCTGCTCTCCGGCTTGTTCGTAGTCTCGAGCCTTGGCATCGGTTTGTTCGCTTCCACGATTGCCAACACCCAGCAGGAAGCCTTCATCACTGTCATGGTTACCATGCTGCCGAGCATTTTTCTCTCCGGCTTTTTCTTCCCGATTGCCGCCATGCCCGAATTTTTGCAGTGGGTCTCCGCCATCGTCCCGCTTCGTTATTACCTCGTCATCATCCGCGCACTGTTGTTGAAAGGTGTCGGCATTGGTGCACTGCAGAACGAAGTCATAGCTTTGTCCATTTTTGCGGTCGTCATCATGGGCGCCGCTGCTCTCCGCTTCAAAAAACGACTCGACTAATTTCCATATTGGAGTTTTTATGCATAACAAACTTCCCCCTCTTCCCGTCCGCATCATTGTGGCATTGCTCGTAATTGGCGCACTTGCTTATTACGGATTTCGCTCCCTTGCCGATGATGGCAATGGCGCACTCTCCGCATCCGGCACGATCGAAGCCGCTGTAGTAAATATCTCTCCTGAAGCCGCTGGCAAAGTAACGGAAGTCTATGCCAGTGAGGGCAATGCTGTGACCAAAGACCAGCCGCTTCTCAACCTGGACCCAAGCCTGCTCACAGCTCAGCAAGCTGTTGCCTCCGCCGCAGTCGACTCTGCCAATGCCGCCCTCGCCGCCGCCCAAACCAAATATGACCAGGCGCTCGAAGCCGCCCTCGCTGCCCAAGCCGCGCAACGCGCCAAAGATTGGCAGATATCCGCGCCGGGTGAATTTGACCAGCCCAATTGGTACATCGAACAAGAGGCGCAGGTCGCCGCTGCACAAGCTGAACTGGATGCCGCCAAACAAGCCGTGGACGATGCGCTCGCTAATCTGGATGAGGTCATTAATTCGCTAAACAATTCAGACTATGTTCAGGCAGAAAAGGAACTCGCTGAAGCCCGTACTGCATTTGTAGTCGCGGAACAGGTGAAAGATCAGGCAGCCAAAGCTTCCGACAGCGGTGGCTTGGACGAAGCCGCGCAAGATTACTATGACGATGCACTTACCCGCCTCGAAGACGCACAGGAAGCCTACAACGACCTGTTAGACACGGAAGAAGCTGACGACGTGGAATATGCTCGCGGACAGGTCTTCGTTGCCCAGCAACGCTATGACGCGGCTCAATCTACCCTGCTTGCCTTGCAGACCGGCACAAACGCTCCAGCGGTCATCAACGCGTCAAGGGAATTGGACAAGGCGAAATCTGCGCTGTCACAGGCGGAGGCAAACCTCGCCCTGATCGATGCGCAAGTCGCTAAATTGGCGGTCTACGCCCCAATGGATGGAGTCATTCTCGTCCGTAATGTTGAGCCGGGAGAATTCGTCCAGCCGGGCGCGGTTGCCATGACCATGGCAGATCTCTC
>JBAIYF010000756.1:0-4330 GCA_037916115.1 Anaerolineales bacterium | reverse complement strand
AGCATGTATGACTCACATGGTTTCAGCACATTAATGATCGGACAGGAAGGCATTGTCGACTTGAACGCGTTTACCCTCGAAGGGAAAGCGGGCAAGGAACTTCGGAACACACAGAGCCGCATGAATCGGCTTGGGCATCACGCTGAGATCCACGAACCACCATTTGAAGAGAGGCTATTGCATGAGCTTCGTTCGGTCAGCGATGAATGGCTGCAGACAGCGAACGGCGGCGAGTTACGCTTCTCCCTCGGCTGGTTCGACGACGACTACATCCGCAGCGGACCAGTAGCAGCCATCTACACACCCGAGAACAGGATCAGCGCCTTCACGAACATCGTCCCGGAATACCAGCGCAATGAAGTCAGCCTTGACCTCATGCGCCGCCGCCATCACATCGAAAACGGAACGATGGATTTCTTATTCATGTCCGTTTTTGAATGGGCAAAGAAAAAAGGCTATTCATCCTTCAGTCTCGGGCTGAGTACGCTTTCAGGGGTCGGTCAAAGTTTCGAAGACCCTGCCGTGGAGCGGGCGTTGCATTATATGTATGAAAATATGAACAGATTTTACAACTTCCAGGGTTTGCATTCGTTCAAGGAAAAATTCCACCCGCAATGGCAGCCGCGCTATTTGGTCCACCCTGGAGCAGCCGCCCTGCCCGCCGTAGCTGCGAGTCTTGCACGCGCTCATAGCGGCGATAATTTCATCTGGGCATATTTGAAGTAACTTAAGCTATTGCTTTAAAAAACGGGGAAATACATTCTCTGCCGCGAATTTCGCGGTTTGCTCATTACATACACCGCCCTGGCAAACGAATAGGGGGAACTCTTTTGTTATCGCAAAGGCGTCTGCCAAATACACCTCAAACAATGGCGACATGCTTGAAATTTAAACCTCGGTTTTCGATGGTCGTGAGATCGACAGCCCCGTTGGCGGACGACGCATCACCAATGTAGAAGTCAACGGTCAACCCGGCATATGGATCGAGGACGTCCCATCCATCAACGAACCCATTGACATGCTGCTCTGGCAGGAGAATGGATTTTATCTCTCCATTCAATCCACTCAACTAACCTTGGAAGAAGTGCTCCAGCTTGCAGCTTCGCTAAAACAATAAAACCGGGCATACGCACAAACAGGTCAGAGCTACTCTGACCTGTTTGTCATGTTCACCTATTTCTAAAACTAGAAACCCAATTCTTCCTTCACCAGAATAATGGTCGTGCGACCGGGGAACAGTTCGGCGTTGAGAATCGCCACCTTGTTGATCGCGCTGCGGGTATTGTACGCCTGCTGTGCGCGCGCATCTTCAAGCGGATAGCTGTATTCTTGAATGCGCCGCAGACCTTCGCTCACATCCTTCACGATCTTCTGCGCACCGACCACGAGGATCAGCTTGCCTGCGCCCGACACATATGGACCAAGTTGGCTGCCGCTGAACGAAGCCGCCAGGGCATGTCCATCCTCCGTCAATGCGTGGATGCTGCCCACCATGTAATCGGGGCTGGCACTGAGGCGGCGCATTTCATCGCCTTGAGTCTTGCGGTCCATGCTCCAGAGCTTGGGGCGAATGGCGTTGTATTTGCCGGAGCGTTCAACGATCTCGGTAATGCCGAGGGAGTCGAGCGTTCTGGACGAGCCCGAGTGAACATTGGCGCCTTCGGGCAAGGTTTCGAAGAAGATCCTTTTGGCTTCTTCGCCGTTCTGGGCAACATGGACAATAAATTTATTGGCTTGCAGCGCCTTCGCGGTGCGCTCGATCTGCTCATCGGAGGCGAGGTGTGAGAATTCTTTATTAACGGGTAACATTTCAATAGTAGGAGTACTCATATTATTCGTCCTTATCTTGTGCATCGTTCATTACATAGCTCAAGGCGCCGCTGGGGCATTTCTTGACCTGTGCCACAATCTCTTCCGTTGATGCGCCTTGTGCGTCCACCCACGGACGTTTGCGCGGATCGAACACTTTGGGCAATCCACGAAAGCAGATGGCGGAGTGCTGGCACAAACCTGACTTCCAGACAATGGTCACTTCGCCGTTGGTATAGGTTTTGGTGATCTCGTCGCTCATGGTTATCCTTCCACACCTGCCTTGCGGCTGACCGGCTTGCCGTCTTTGAAGGCGACATCGTCCACGCCCCAGCTCCATAAGCGGGCGGGATGGACGACCAGCGAAGCCCGCCCGTCTCTTTCTACGATTTCGGCTGTTCCGTGGATCTTGACCCCTCTTGCCACCCACGGCTGGACGGAGGCAAGATCATCGATCACGAGAGAAACTTTGTCGTTGCCTGCCTTCACATTCTTGTATTTGAAGGTCTTGGTGATGTCGAAGCCGGTGATGAAGAAGGTCTTACCATCGAAACGAAAGCCGACCGGGGCAACATCTGTCTGACCGGCGCTTGAGACGGTTGCCAGCCGCGCCAGATGTTGTGAGTGAATGTATGCGATCTCTTTTTCGGTGAACATGGTTCTAATCCAAACTGTTGCTATGAACTTTTTCGATCTGCATGTGCAGGGTCACGCGTTCGCGCGAGAGCATGTCTTGCATCCGGTTGGTATCCGCTTTGGGTTCAGGTGCCCCGCTCAGGCGGCGTTTGAGGCGGGAACTTAATCCACGCAGCATGAAGCCGAGGATCATGAACGGGTTGAAAGTCCCGCGATAGCGTTTGCCGAGGCGGTCGTAATCGGTACGGGCGGAGACAGGTTCTTCGTTCAGGGTCACACGCCCGGTCAGGGTGACGTAAGCATAGCCTTTTTCCACGCAGACGGAGATGCGATCATCGCGTTTGAGGTGTTTATGTTTCAGGCTGCCGTTGGGCGTACTAAGCAGCAACTTGTCGCCATCCAGCATGTACCACATGACGGTCTGGTGCGGCATGCCGTCGGATGCGATGGTGGAGACCACTGCAAAATGCACGCCGGAAAGAAATGAACTCTGGCTGGATGTCAATTCCATGATGAACCTCTAAGAATGCCAGTCATTGTGAAATCACAATGACTGGCATGTTTCAATATTATGAACCCCAGCCCGTGTTTTCAGGGATCGGGATGGGCTGTTGATTTTCCCAGCCGTTCTTGCGCAGATATTGTTCAAAGCTCAGCAAGCCTGGGTGAAGTTTGCGAAGCGCGGCAATATCAGCATCGTAGCCTTCACCGTTGAAGAAGTTGAACATGGCAGCAGTCTCTTCGGGTGATGCCCATCCACCGCCGGGCTGAGGGGGAACCAGTTGAACGGGTCGCCCGATTACCTTCGCGAATGTTTCAGCGGTTTGGGGCTCGGTCAATTCATCGCCAGCGAGTTCGATGGTCTTGCCAGCATAATTTTGGAGGTCGGCAAACGCCAGGGCGGCGAATGCACCAATATCTTCCACGGCAATGCTTTGTACACCCTTCTCAGGACGCAGCCCCATACCTGTGAACGTTCCGCTGAGAATGTACGGGCGCGACCAGCTGTGATTGTCCATGAAGAAGACGGGGCGCAGAATGGTGTATGCGATGTCGAGTGTGTGGATGTATTGTTCGATGATCCACTTGCTCTCGAAGTGTTTCTGCCCCATGCCGCGGTGTGCCGAACCTACAGATGAATACACGAGATGCTGCACGCCTGCGGCTTTGGCTGCATCGGCGACGGCTTTGCCCTGCTTGATCTCGCCTTCGAAACCTACGTTGGGCAGCCAGAAGTTCTGTACGCTGAAGACGCCATAAACTCCCTTGAACGCGGCATCGAGTTCAGCACGGTTATCCAGGTTGCCTGCGACGAGTTCCGCGCCGAGCGCTTTGAGCTCCTGTGCAGCGGGCTTGTTCACATCACGCGTCAACGCACGGACCTGCCAGCCGTCTGCTAAAAGTTGGCGGGCAACGACACCGCCCTGTTGACCGGTTGCACCGGTGACTGCAATAATTTTGTTTTTCATGTTTTTATACCTCTAATGTTTGTGTTTTGATTTCTTCTGAATAGCCAACGACAGATTTTCTTCCATGGTCCATTGTCTGCCGTCTACGGTCGTTATTACTCACGCACCCACTTCAATACGAAGGGAAGTGCCACAGCCGCCGCAATGATGTGCATCACTTCGAGCACGAGGATCATGGTCAGGTCGAGAGTTGCGCCGCCGGGGAGTTCGCCCTGTGCCGCCATGAACGGGAAGGCGAACGAGACGATCAGCGCCGCGATGGCGAGCCAGGTGTAGTGGGTGATGGGCTTGCTCGAGAAACGAGCCACACCTACGAATAAGACCAAGCCGATGATCCAATACACGATGGTGGCGATCACAGCCGAGAATTCATTTGCCACACCTTTTGCCGCGGCAACGCTTTCAGGGAATAATGC
>JBAIYF010000755.1:0-3408 GCA_037916115.1 Anaerolineales bacterium | reverse complement strand
TCCCATTGCGAGGTCGGCACCTTGCCGCCTTCCGCATGGACGATCTGATAGACAAGCAAGGTGATGGGGCGTGTGGCAGTCAGTTGCGGGTCAAGTTGACGCAGCGACCCCGCCGCCGTGTTGCGCGGATTGAGGTAGGTTTTCTCGCCTGCTTCTTCGAGCTTTTTGTTGAGCGCTTCGAAATCCTTGATGGGAATGAACGCCTCGCCGCGCACGACGAGATGGGCAGGAACGCTAACCTTCGATTTTTGACCCTCGACCGGAATGCGCAGGGGAATGGCTTTCACTGTGCGCAGATTGCTGGTGATGTCTTCGCCCACTTCGCCGTCGCCGCGGGTGGCTCCCTGCACGAACTGACCATCACGATAGTGCAACACGACCGACAAGCCGTCGATCTTCGGCTCGACCACGAACCTGGCTTTCTCCACACGGTCGTCCAATTTTTTGATGCGCTCGAACCACGCGCGGGCATCGTCTGCGCCGAATGCATTGGCAAGCGAAAGGATGGGGGCGGGATGGCGCACCTTCTCGAATTTTTCCGAAGGCTTCGAACCGGCGCGTTGGGTGGGGGAGTCTGGAGTGATCCAATCGGGATGATCTGCTTCGATCTTTTTTAGTTCATTAAGCAGGCGGTCGTATTCCAGGTCACTGATGACGGGCGCATCCAACACGTGATACCGGTAATTGTGGAAGTTGAGCTGCGACTTGAGCTCTTCGTATCGTGAGAAAAGTTTATCTGCCATGTCTGGATTATACCCACTTGCACAATGCAAAAGAAAACCGCCTGCTTTCACAGGCGGTGATTGTTGTCAATCAATTTTTTTCCAGATATCCGATGGCGGACGCGAGAGCGGGCGGGTCATGGCGGAGAGGCGTGCCTCGTAGTAGGGTTCCGCTTCGGTTGCAAAGCGCGAGAGGTCAAAAAGGTGTCGCTTGAGTAAAAGGTCTGCGATCTGCTTAACTTCTTCGCGGGTGAAATCCGGCAGTTTTTCAGCAAATTCCGTCAGGCTAAAGCGCCCCAAGCGGATGACAAAGTTGACCGCCGAACGTAATGGCTCAGGAAACAAGACCACATCGGAGGGGCGAACATCCTCCTCGCGTGCTTCCAGATCCTTGATCGCTTTTTCAAAGAGCGGATTGCTCATGGTGCCTTCCCTTCACCTGTTAAGGTAAAACAACAATACTACCCTTTAAGCTGATCAACCAGGCTGCGCAACCCCTTGGAAATGGGGTGGTCTGGGTAGTGAACAGTGAAAAGCCCGGAACTGGCCAATGTCATCATTTCATCGGAGTGCGGCAGAATGGCTCCCACTTTTGCGTCGTAGGTCTGCTCTACACGGTTGCGAACTTCTTCAAAATCCAGCACAGTGGGGGTCTTGTTGACGAGAATGAACAATTTTGGCACATCCAACTTTTTGGCAACATCCACAGTGACGGCCGTGCCCTGATAATCCTGATTGTCCGGGCGCATAATGATGACCAATGCGCTCGAAATGGCTATGGAAAGCAACGTCTCTTCATTTAAACCGGGGTGAGTATCAATCAGTAAATAATCCAGTTTCAGTCTCTCGATCACATCGCGGAAACCGTCATTCAAGAGACCCACATCATACCCTTCGCGCAGAATACGGGCAATTTCACCAGCCTTGATACTGGAGGGAATCAAAAATATCTGCCCCTTTACCTCGGCGCCCACATGCCCGGTGACATCCTGTGCTGCTTCCTCGATGGTGCATTTACCCCAGAGATAGTCATTAAGAGAGTGCTCCATATCAGATTCGTCCAGGTTAAAGAGCACATGGATGCCGGGGGAGGCGATATCTGTATCCACCACACCTACGCGTGCGCCGTCCATCGCCAAAAGAGCCGCGATGTTCGCTGTAGTATTCGATTTACCAGTTCCGCCGCGGAAGGAATGGATTGAAATGATTTTTGACATGCGCCAATCTCCCATTTTGTGATAGTCTAGCAAAATTGTATGTTCATTATAGCCTAACTGGATTGAAAATAAAATCCCTGCATATCCAGTATCATTTATGTTATAGTAGTTTCTTAAATAATGCCATCTCAAACGACCCATTTTCGCCAATCATGACGACAAATTATATGCAAAACCACTCCACGCTCCCCCAGGACGCCAGTGACGAGTTTCTGATCCAGCAATTCAAGGATGGAAGAAATGAAGCGTTCGATTTACTATACCACAAATACCTACCCAAGGTTTACAACCGTGTAAGGTATGTGGTGCCCGAAAGCGATGTGGAGGATGTGACGCAGGAAATATTTATAGCCGCACTGAAATCCTTACCCTCATTTCGGGGAGATTCCAAGTTCGGAACCTGGCTGCGCACCCTCACCAATCACAAAGTGGCAGAGTTCTACCGCAGGCGATCGCGCAAACAGGAACCTCACACTGCACCGTTATCTGAAGCGTTGGCGCGGGCAGAAGGTGAAACTTCTGCGGGTTTGGAAGATCGAGTCTTTTTGCAACGCACACTTCAAAATCTTCCGGAGAACTATCGTGAAATACTGTTGCTGCGTTTTGCGGAAGACATGCAATTCAATGAGATCGCAGAGCATACCAATCAAAATCTTGAGGCAGTCAAATCCCTGTTTCGTCGCGCTGTAGCCGCGCTTCGCAATAATCTGGAAAAATGAACATGTATCGATCAAAAGATAACCTACAAAAAGATATGGAACTTGCAGATTTTGCCGACCGGCTGTTGAGCGGAGGGGGAGAGATCCCCGCATCAACTTCAGACGAGGAACTGCTCGGCCTCGAGAAAACCCTTCTGCACCTGAAGGAATCCTTCCCTTCCCAGCCTATTGACGAGAAAAAAGCCAATCGTATGCTGGCTCAGATCAAGTCCCGGGCGAGGCGTGAAGAACCAGTCAGGAAATCCTTCTTTCAAAGGCTGTTTGATCTTCAGTCCAATTCTCAGATAGGTCTGTTGGTGGCCGTTGCAGCAGTGGTTGTTCTTGTAATTGTAGGGCTGCCTGCTCCCCAAACCTCAACACCGCCGCTTTCAGGAACTGCATTCTCTGGGTCAACCCTCGTTCCTGTTTTGGGGGTTATGGCAGTACTGTTCGTTTTATATTGGATTTCGCGCCGGAAATAACTTTAGGCGTGCATCAAGAGGGGCGCCCCTGTACCCCTAACCATCAATTAGAAGAGGAGAGAGATATGAAAAATATCAAAACGGCACGATTAATATTTACTGTATTTGCGGTCTTAACCGTGATCTCGTTGCTGCTTTCAGCATGTGCACCTTCGCAGGGTTTGGAAGGTGGCGGAGGTCAGGGTGGTGGCAAGCCTGATAACCCTGGCGAACAGGGTGGTGGCGGTGGTGGGGATAATGGTAATGGCGGTGGAAACGCTGGCGGCGGTAATGGCGGCGGCGGTGGCGG
>JBAIYF010000754.1:0-3027 GCA_037916115.1 Anaerolineales bacterium | reverse complement strand
CTGTATCTGTGTTTCCGTTGGGGTCGATGCGGCCTCCGCAGTTTCAAGGGGGGTGATCTCCACCCGTCGCGGTCTTGCCGCGAACGCACGGCTGATGACCAACCCGCGCACTTCTTCGAGCAATTGTGCGAACATCTCCGAGGCACGTCCTTTGTATTGTACCAGCGGGTCACGTTGGGCGTAAGCCTCAAGACCTATCGAAACTCTTAAGGCTTCCACCTTGGTGAGATATTCCACCCACAACTCGCTGAACGCACTCAACAGCAATTGGCGATGGACTTCATTCAAAACATACTTCCCGATCGCAGAGGAAAGCTGCGCCGCCTCTTCCGTGCTCAGGCTGGAGGGAGCGTTATTAAGTTTCTCCTCCCCGAAAGCGATTCGCGCCGCCGGGCCAAAATCCGCGAGTTTGGTCGCGTTCTGGCTCAGGCGCATGAACTCGCTCTGACCCCACGTCTCACGCAGGGCTTCCTCGGCGGCTTCAAGGTGCGCCATCACATCATCGGCAATGTCTTCGGCTTCTTTGCCGTCGAGCAATTGCGCGGCGTAGAAAGCATAGGCGAAGCGTGTGTAGACCTGTTTCACCTGCTTGTGAGTCTTCTGGTCGAAAGCCGTGCGTTGACCCTGCGACAGGGTAATGAGCAGCCGCAATTTGCCTGCAGTCGTCGAAACATCCTCTCGTTGCAGCAGCACGTCAATGTCGCGGGCGATCTGGTTATTGAGCCGTTCCTTCTTCTTATCGAATGCCTCGCGCGTGGTGCCGAGCAAAATGTCGGTCATTTCATCCCAATCAGATGGGAGCGGGTTGGGCCATTGGATCTGTTCGCCGATGCGGTTCTGGATCGCACCGATGACGCGCGCCGCGCTGATGCCCGTCAACTGCACCGAAACCATCTGCTGAATGTCTTCTTTCGCTTCATCCGGGTCGTCTGCCAGTTTCTTCAACAGGTCGTTGCCCGGGCGGATGGCAAGCCGGGCAAGGGTGTTGATCTCTTCCACAAGTTTCTGCGGTTTGGGGTTATCTTCACGGTCACCCAGGGTCTGGAAGAAGGCATCCAACGCATCTTCGCGTTCAGATATCTGTGTTTCGAGGGTTTCACCCGTCCGCTCGATGAGCTGCTCAATGGCGCGCATGGCGTGGGCATATTCGGCTTCGATGGAATTGGCGATCAGGTCTAAAGTTGAACTCTTAACGTTTGCAGGATCAATTTTATCGAGCAAAAGTTTGAACCCGTAGGAAGGGAATAAGCCGTCCTTTGAGTCGAATGCAGGTTGTACCTGGTCCAGCCAAGCCAACAACCGCCAAAGACCTTCTTCATCGGCAAGCCCGGCTTCCACACGTTTGGTCACTTCGGCGTCGAGCATTTCCGCCACGTCGCCGCTCAGGTCTTCTTTGACGAAGATCTTGTCGCGCTGCAGGTAGATCTGCTGACGCTGGGTATTGAGCACATCATCGTATTCGAGCAAATGCTTGCGGACGTCGAAGTTTGCGCCTTCGATGCGGTGCTGTGATTGTTCGATGACGCTTGCAACCAGGCGGGCTTCCAGTGGGAGTGAGTCGTCCACTTTGAGGCGTTCCATCAAGGCGCTGACCTGCTGCCCGCCCTGTACACGCATCAGATCATCTTCAAGTGAGAGGTAGAAGCGGGATGAGCCGGGGTCGCCCTGGCGGGCGGCACGTCCGCGCAACTGGTTGTCGATGCGGCGGGCTTCGTGGCGTTCCGAGCCGATGACGTGCAGACCACCGAGTTCCTTCACACGCTCCATGTCTTCAAAATATTGCAGGAAGTTCTTGACCTCGGCATCATACAAACCGTAATTCGACGGGTCGATCTTTTTCAGGGCTTCGCGGCGTTCGTCGTGGGTCATGTCGAACGGGTCTTTCAGTCCGGCTTTGCCCAGTACGCGGTTTACGGCAGAGATGACTTCTTCCGCCAGTTCGCCGCCGAGTTTGATATCAACACCACGACCTGCCATGTTGGTGGCGATGGTCACAGCGCCAAAGGCACCCGCGCCCGCAATGATCTGTGACTCTTCCGTGTGTCGGCGGGCATTCAACACTTGATGCGCCACCCCGCCCTGGAATATTTTCTTGAGGCGTTCTTTGGTGTTACCCGGCAGCCGTAAAATATCGAGCAGCGTGTTGAGGTTGGAATCATCGTCGAGGCTGATGTTGGTGAGCCCGTGCGGTTTGATGAAGGCGCGCAAGGCGTCGGGGGTGATGCGGTCGATGGGTTCGTTGAAAGGCACGAGGTCCGCTATGAGCCGCCCGTCTTCATCTATATTGTTGGCGCGGATGTAATGATCGCGCACCAGCAGGTATTGCATCAGGCGGCGGACAGGTTCTGCTTTGAGACGGTTCGAGAGGCGGTCGGATGATTCGACCGAGGTCGTACCGACGAGCAGTGGGCGTCCGAGCGCGTTGAAGCGCACGATCTCCTGCACGATGGCACGTAGTTTGGCTTCGACGGTGCGGTAGATGACATCGGGGTAATCTTTGCGGCGATAGAAGAGCGGCGCGGTTTCGCCCGCTTTTGCGAAATAGGAATAGCTGTATCCATCTTCATCTTTCGCCTTGATCTCGGTCAGCACGGCATTCTTGCCATACGACTGATACTCCAGGTTGGGTGAGATGGGCGCGACCTCAAGCGAGTAGATCTTGTTGAACTCTTCGGCTTCGGTCAGGGCGGTACCTGTCATGCCTGCCAGTTTTTGGTACATGCGGTAGTAGTTCTGCAAGGTGACCGTGGCGTAGGTGACCGATTCTGGTTCGACCTTCACGCCTTCTTTGGCTTCCACGGCTTGATGCAGACCATCGCTCCATCTTCGTCCGGGCATGAGGCGCCCCGTGGACTCATCCACGATGATGACTTTGCCGCCCTGCACAAGATAATCCTTGTTGCGCAGGAAGAGGAATTGTGCGCGCAGCGATTGCTGCAGGTAGCCCATGAGACGTGCCTGTTCGGGGTTGAGGTCTTCGGGGCGGTCGGGGTCGAGCAGCTGCATGCCAAGCAGAGACTCGACGCG
>JBAIYF010000753.1:0-3504 GCA_037916115.1 Anaerolineales bacterium | reverse complement strand
GTGTATGAACGCAACCCACGCCATTGGAAACCCGAAGGCGCGGATTGGAACTACGGCATGGAACTGCTTCCGCCTGATATTGACCGCATCGCACCCGAATTGGAGATCGGTTTCAATCGTTTTCCTGTTCTGCAGAATGTGGGCATTCGCAGGTGGGTGAACGGCGCGTTCACCTTCACACCCGATGGCAATCCGCTGGTGGGGCCTGTGCCCGGTATAAAAAATTATTGGGTGGCGTGCGGCTGCATGGGCGGCTTTTCGCAAGGCGGCGCCATCGGTCTTACGCTTGCCAATTGGATGATCCACAACGATCCTGGCTATGACATCTTTGCAATGGATATTGCCCGCTACGGCAAATTCGCCGCGAACGATGCCTATCTCAAAGCCCGCACGGCTCAGTTCTATGCGCGTCGCTTTGTGCTTTCCTACCCGAATGAAGAACTGCCCGCGGGACGCCCGCTAAAGGTTTCGCCGAATTACGATGTGCTGAAATCTGCGGGTGCGGTGTATGGCGTCACATGGGGCATGGAGACGCCGCAATACTTCACGCCGGGGCAAACGGACTTCAACGAAAAACCAACGCTTCGGCATTCGAATGCGTTCGGGTTCGTCGAAGCAGAGGTCAGGTCCACGCGTGAAGCGGCAGGCATGTTCGAGAGCGCGGTCTATGCGCGTTATGAAGTCTCAGGCGCTGGCGCGGAAAAATGGCTCGATCATCTCGTTGCATCCAAACTCCCAAAAGTGGGGCGCATCAAACTCGCGCCCATGCTCAATCCAAACGGACATTTGATGGGCGACCTCACCATCAGCCGCCTTGCTGAAGACCGCTTCTGGATCATCGCTTCGTATTATTTGCAGGAATGGCACATGCGTTGGTTTAACGAGCATCTGCCCGCGAGCGGTGTGACCATAAAAAATCTTTCGGATGATTGGATGGGTTTTGCCTTGTCGGGTCCCAAGTCACGCGAGATCGTTTCCAAAATTCTTAATGGGGATGTATCGAATGCTGCGCTTCCATTTTTATCCTTCCGGCAAATGGAGGCTGGCTTTGCCAATGCCGTTGTCGCTCGCATCTCTCTGACGGGGGAACTGGGCTACGAGATCAATGTGCCGGTTGCGCATCAACGAGCCTTATACGGTGCATTGACCGAGGCTGGCAAAGACTTGAGTCTGGTTAACATCGGCAACCGCGCATTAGACAGTCTGCGCCTCGAAAAGAGTTATGGCATTTGGAACGCTGAATTCACACAAGGATACACACCCGGTATGTCATATCTCAAAGACTTTATCGCCTTCGATAAACCTGAATTCATCGGGCGTGAAGCGGCGTTGAAGGAAAAGGAAGCAGGCGCAAAACAAACTCTGGTGACATTGGCAATCGATGCAAAAGACTCAGATGCGCCCGTTTATGCGCCAGTAAAGCATGACGGCAAGATGGTTGGCTTCATCACATCCTCTGCATACGGGCATTACGTGAAAAAGAGTCTTTCCATGGCATATGTGGATAATGAATTTCTCACCGCCGACCTGACCGTCGATGTGATCGGTGAGGTGTGCAAAGCCGTTATTTTGAATGAACCTGCCTACGACCCAACCGGCAGCCGAATGAGAATGTAACTTTTACCAAAGGAAAAATTATGAATACACTGCCTGCCGTATCAAAACCGCGCCGTCCTTCAGCATTATTGTCTGTGCCATTTCGTCAGCCGAAAAACCCCTGGGCGCCGATGGATATTCTCAACCCGGAACAACTGGAGCAGATCCATAACGCTTCGATGGAGATTCTTGAAAACACCGGCATCGACTTTTTGGATGATGAAGCATTGACCATTTGGGAGAAGGCAGGCGCAAAAGTAGACCGTACTTCTCAACACGTTTGGATCGACAGGGGCTTGGTCGAAAAAGCGCTGGCATCTGCGCCTGCCGAATTTGACTGGTACGCCCGTAACCCTGCACATAATCTCCATATTGGTGGGAATACGCTTGCATTTGGTCCATGCGGCGGGATGGTGTACGCCTCCAGTTTGGAAGAGGAACGTCACCCCGGAACCTTGACCGATTATGAAAATTTTCTGCGCATCACACAGATGGCACCTGTAATGCACTTTGGATGCTGGGAACAAGTCACGCCGCAGGATATTGAAGTTTCTGTTCGGCATCTGCAACGGCTGCGCTCCGGCATTTTGCTGACCGATAAGGTCCTGCTCGAAGCCGCACACGGGCGCATCATCTCGGCGGATAACATCGAACTTGCGAAAATCGCTTTTGGCTCGAACCTTCCCGATGGACCCATTATGGGCGATGTCATCAACGTCAATAGTCCGCTGCGATATGACAAACGCATGCTGGGCGGGCTGATCACGTACGCGCGCGCCGGGCAGGTGACCATGATCACACCGTTCATTTTGGCGGGGGCCACCAGTCCCATTACGATGGCGGCGGCGCTTGCTCAACAAAATGCCGAGGCGTTGGCTGGCGTAGTGTTGACGCAACTTGTCCGTCCCGGTGCTCCGGTTGTGTATGGCGGCTTCACTGTCGATATGGACATGCGCTCAGGCAACCCATCATTGGGTACTCCCACCGGGGCTTGGGCTACGCTGGCGGGTGCTCAACTCGCACGCCGCTACAAACTACCATTCCGCGGCGGGGGCGGGCTGACGAATTCCCATCTGCCCGACGCACAAGCCTCACAGGAAACCTTGTGGATGTTGTGGTCTGCCACGATGGGACAAGCCAATGTTGTGATGCATGCCGCAGGCTGGCTGGAGGCGGGGTTGACCGCTTCCTTTGAAAAATTTATTTTGGACCTGGAAAGCCTCGCCATGTTCCAAAACTTCTTTGGCGGGTTTGACATCAACGCCGATACACTTGCATTGGATATGATCGCCGAAGTCGGTCCCGGCGGGCATAATCTCGGTACGCCTCATACGATGAAACGCTTCCGCACCGCGTTCTATGAACCCATTGTGAACACGCGCCAGAACAACAAATCCTGGCAGGATGCAGGCGGCTACGATGCCGCTCAACGCGCGTATGTGATCTGGAAGCAGTTATTGATGGAGTACACTCCGCCTCCGCTTGACCCCGCCATCAAGGATGCTGTGGAAGATTTTGTTGCCCGCCGTTCAAAAGAACTTGAGAACGTAGAGTTGTATAACGATTAACCATCTGCCAGGCTGGAGCATGCCGATGTGACATAACAAAAGAAAAAAGATGTAAATTTTTATAATAAGACTCGTCCATCACCTTTCTACAAGCCGGTACTCTTAGCAGATGTTATTCCATTAGATGCAGGTGCTTGAATCTTCTTTCAAGTTAATGCTATGATGTTTTTACATAGTCAAAACTGGGATTCGCAAGGCATTGGGTATTTCGGTGCGGGCTGGAGATGTGATGGCAAAAAAAGTACTGCTTATTGATGACGATCCTGATCTGGGGTATCTGGTTGAGACGGTTTTGCGTCCCGTTGAAGTGGTGTTGTATCAATGCTATTCCGGGGGAGAG
>JBAIYF010000752.1:0-2481 GCA_037916115.1 Anaerolineales bacterium | reverse complement strand
CGGCGAGCATTTCATAAAGGACAATGCCAAGCGAATAGGTGTCAGATCTCCAGTCGGCGGGGTTGCCTTGCGCCTGTTCCGGTGACATGTATGCAGGTGTGCCGCTTACAACCCCCGAGGCGGTTTGTGTGGCGGAGTTGGCAATGCGTACCAGACCAAAATCTGTGATGATGCATTCGGTGTCGCGTGGAAGTTCGTCTACGGAATATTCGCCGCTCTTGTTGTTCAAGATGATATTGGCGGGTTTGATGTCGCGGTGAACGATGCCTTTTGAATGGGCATAATCGATACCGGCAGCAAGGGATTTGAGCAATTGGGCAACCTGTACAAGCGATAGTTTTGCGCCGCCCTTGTGAAGCTCGCGCAAGTAACCTGCCAGGGATGGTCCCTTGAGATATTCCATCACAAGGTAGGGGTGTCCGTCGTGGGTGTCGAAGTCGTAGACCTGAACGATGTTGGGGTGGCGAAGCCCCGCAACCGCTCTGGCTTCGCGCTGGAAGCGGTTGAGGAGATCCGGGTCGGATTCGACAAAACTATGCATCACTTTGACAGCCACAGGGCGTTCAAGTGTGAGATGGGTACCTAAATAAACCTCTGCCATACCCCCGCGTGCCAGGTATTTTTCAATACGAACTTTACCAATAATTTGTCCAAGCCATTCTGCCATGATTGGATTATACAGCGGAAATCAGACGGGAAATGTCTGAAAATGGTGTTGAAATGGAGTCTGGCGTATGTGTGCGTCGCACCAAACGGGTAACATTTTTCTGATTAATGAGGAGAGTCTTCAGGTGGGACGAATCTCATTAAGTTTGGTGCGACGCACTTGGGCGCTTGCGGGTGGACTTTTTCTGGTTACTGGGTAGAATCTTCGGATGAGTTGAGGCTCATTAAGTCTGCTGCGACGCACTTTTAGGAAGAAACTTATGGCGCGTAGAAAAATCTTATTTCTCCCAGGTCATTACTACCATGTCTACAATCGGGGAGTACATCAAAATAACATCTTTCGAAACGATGCTGATTTCAAGTTCTTATTGAAATATGTTAAACGAGAAGTGGAACGGCTTTCAATCACTGTCATAGCATATTGCCTGATGAATAATCATTATCATTTCCTTCTGCGGCAGGATGGAAATTTTGAGGTTAGTGAATTCATGCAGGCAGTATTCAATATTTACACCAAGGCGTTTAACGCAAAATACAAACTTTCTGGCACTTTGTTCGAAGGACCGTATAAGGCGATTCATGTTGATAAGACCCCATACCTGCTTCAACTTTGTCGATATATTCATCGAAACCCACTGGATGCAGGGATTGTGGTCAAGCCAGAACAATGGACGTATTCCAATTATGCTGAGTTTATTGGGAAACGCAATGGAACCTTGGTTGATCGTGAATTCGTCACCATGAATTTTGGCTCGGCTGAAAATTACGAAGATTTTGTGCTGAATTACACCCCGCCTGAAAAGACGCAAAACGAATTGAGGCATTATTTGTTTTGGGATTGATTTGGCTGACCAGAGTGCGTCGCACCAAACTTAAGAAGACTCATCCTACCCGTGGATTCATCTTCTTAAGTAGGCTCCTCCACCCGGCTAGTGCGACGCACCCCATTAGCCAGCATCGAGTTTTCGACATTCCACTTATTCCTTGGAATGTACAGTTGCTAAATCGTGACAACTTATTGAGTGTTTATCTTAATGATAATAATCAGTTTTTTTGCATTTCAAATACAGAAATAGGCGATCAACCCAATAAAAAAGCGGATGTCATAACGACATCCGCTTTTTTATATTTACTTGCCCAATCTTCCGCGCTCTTCTTCGATAACCATCGGTTCCAACTTCTTGAACAGCGGACCAGGCTGATTCAACTTCGCGCCCGGCTTCAAATCGCTGGGTTTCCAGTAGGACGAGATAGTATCTCGTCCTACACGGTAGCGCAAAACCTTGTGCGTGCCGATGGCGTCGGTCACGTCTTCGGTGTATTGTTCGCCGAAGAGCGGAGTTTCGTAGCCGAAGAATCCGTGCAGGCGTTCGGAGGTGAAGGGGATGAACGGCGCGAACATGACCTTCAACGAGTCGATGGCTTTTAACGCGGTGTAGATGGTTTGGGCGGCGGCGTCTTTATCGGTCTTCACAGCGGACCACGGCGCATTGACGTCGAGATATTGGTTGACGGCGGTGGCGAGTTTCATCGTCTCACCGAGAGCAGAGCGCAGGCGCACGGCGTCGAGCTCAGCGCCCACAGTGTTGAATCCAGCCTCAATGGTGGCGAGCAGGTCAAGGTCTGCGGGGCGAAGCGTGCTCGTATCCACATCCGGCACATGACCTTCCCAATGTTTATAACAGAACGACAGCACGCGATTCGCGAGGTTGCCCCACGTCGCCACGAGTTCGTTGTTGTTGCGTGCGACGAACTCTGCCCAATCCCAATCACTGTCCTTGTTCTCCGGCATATTGACCGTCAGGTAATAGCGAA
>JBAIYF010000751.1:0-2186 GCA_037916115.1 Anaerolineales bacterium | reverse complement strand
GAGACGGCTTCGGTGCTGTTTGTTGATTCGGTGTAGGCGCCTTCGGGCAGTCCGCTTAGGTAGGTGACGATGGAGTTGATCTCTTCGGTTGTCAGGGTCTGTGCAAGCGTTGCGGGCATCACGTTCGGTGCGCATGCGCCAGTGGGGCACTCAGGCGCAATGAACAGATTGGGATCCATAATGGATTCGCGGATGTATTCTTCGGCGCTCGTGGCGGCGCCGGTGTATGCCGCGTCTTTGATGTGTTGTTCCGCCATCATGGAAATGTCTGTGAGGCTGGGGGCAACCACACCTACCGCGCCCGGAACGCCAGAGATGGTGTGGCAGGAACCGCAGGCTCCCTTTTGGAAGGCGGCGAGCACGGCGGGATCGCCGTTGCTGGTGGTGGTCAGGTCTGCGGGCATGGCAGAGACGCCGGAGTCTGTCACTACGAGTTTGCCGCGCATGCCGAGGTCGGAGTGATTGCCTACGCCGTCGTAGTAACCGATCTCACCATGTACTTCGGGTGCCGTGAAAGTGACGGAGGTTTCTTCGCCTTTTTTCTCGACGGTCTCAGTGCTGACGTTGAGTTCGGGGAAGGTCACATTATGCGAGCCTTCGCCGCCATTGATGAGAATAACGGTGATCCGCTCGCCGGGTTTGGCAGAGAGGGTGGGGTTCTCCTGTCCATTGATCTCGTCGCTTACGCCGAGAAAGACGAGTTTACCGTCGCGAATGTCAGTGGTGAGAACATATTCCTTATCCACTTTTTGGAAACTTGCGCCTGCGCAGGCAGTAAGAACAATGCCAAGCAGAACGAGAAATACAGAAAACTTAAGGTAGGGTTTCATTTTGCGCTCCATGTAATGTTTTTTTGAGCAAGCACTTCTTCGGCTTCTTTGAGAAATTTTTGTTCATCAAGTTGATAGGTCTTGATGACATCCCGCAGTGAGCAAAAGCGGGCAAACCCACAGTTGGCGCAGGAGGTGTGCCAGTCTAAAAAGAACCGCACCGCCCTGGGTGTGGCTTTCAAGAGGGTTTCCACTTTGGTGTCCGGGAGTTCATTCGTGTCGCTCATAGTGGACATAGAATATCGCCTTTCCCCCATCCGTTCTTTGCGCTGGCGCAAATATCAGCCCGCGAGTAATTTGTTTCGATGTGTCATTTATTTTTCCTGACCATCGGCAATGCGCACCAGCTCATGTGGCTGGAGGATGCTGATCTTTTCCCTGCCTGTCTTGAGAATGCCCTGGCGTTCCCACTCGCTGAGCAGACGGCTGACCGTGTATAGCGTGGTGCCTGTCATTTCGGCAACATCCTGTCGGGAGAGGGATAACTCGATCCCCGCCTCTTTTCCGGACCTCGCACCGGTCTGCCCAGCCAAACGGATCAAAGCGTTAGCCACTCTCTGCTCGACCCGCTCCGTGGCGAGTTCGCGGTAGCGTGCCTGCATCTCTTGAATGTAGGATGTCATCAGATTCATTAAGTCGAAGGAAAGATAGGGACGAGTCTCCAGCATGGAGCGTAGGAACAGGCTGGGCAGTGCCAGAGCCGTACTGTCTTCCAGTGTTTGGGCGCTGGCGGGGTAGGCAGCGTCGTCTGAGCGGACTGCACCCAACGCACCGAACATCTGCCATGGGTAGATCGTGCGCAGGTTCACCTGCTGCCCATGCGGGTTGGATTGCATCAGTTTGACCTGTCCGCTGGTGAGGATATATAGGTAGGTGGCTTCATCACCCTGCATGAAAAAATAACCGCCTTCTTCAATGGAACGGGTGATGCTGTTTTTCAATATCAAGTCCAGGTCGTCGTCTGTGGCGTGTTGGAACACAACAACTTGTTTGAGGTCTTTGGATGAGATATTCATGAACGTCATTTTACACCCCTAATGTCAACTCACGTTCTGAAGAGATTGTTTTCAAATAATGAATACACTATAATCATTTTGCACGTTATTCCAGCCCTTGCCGTAGCGCGGGGCTGTAAAAATATATAAGGAGAGAGATGAACATACTTTACAAAATCCATCGTTCGTTTCGATCGATTTTGTCCGGCATGCTGTTGATCGTTCTGGCAGCCTGCACGGCTGGAGGTGAGCAGCCTGCCTCGTCGGGGGAACTTGTCACTGCCAGTGGGTTTGTGTGCCCGGAGCCAAGTCCGCGCGTTGAGTTTGAAAGTGAGAAGATCAATATCTTCACATGGACGGA
>JBAIYF010000750.1:0-7901 GCA_037916115.1 Anaerolineales bacterium | reverse complement strand
ATCCGTCGTTCCGGCGATGCGACCATGCGTATGGCACACGAATGGCAGAAGGCATTTATTGGAACTTATCCCGGCAAGGACATTGATGAGCGTCATTATGCCGATGAGGTCATCAAACATACCGGCGTGCAACCGATCTATTGTGAAATGAACGCGGATATGTATCTCGACCATTTCAACGAAGTGCTCTATCAGCTTGAGGACCTTTCTGATATTCACCTTGGACCGTGGTTTGTGCATAAGACCCAGCGCCTGAATAACGTGGTGGTGACCATCGACGGGCATGGTGGGGATGAGGCATTGGGTGGGTATACCTGGCATGTCTTCGCTGCGATGCGGGATGCACGTAAGAATCCCGTCTCCTGGATGAAGCTGGCATATATCCGTGACCAAATGAGTTTGTCGCACTCCATTGGGTCTTATTTGACTGCGATCAAAAATTTTGGGGATAAACTTACCGGAAAGAATCGACCTTCGCCATGGTTGACCGTTGCTGCTGGGAAGATCGTCTCGCCGGTTATGGAAATGGACCAGCCTCGTTTGCAGGGCAGGGATGAATTATTCAAAACACTATATGCCGATTTTCATTATCAGCATCTGCCGTCTGTACTGCGAAACTTTGATCGGCTCTCAACTGCGCATGGTGTGGAAGTCCGTTCGCCGCTTATGGATTGGCGGCTTGTGACATATGCTTTCTCCCTGCCTTCGGACCGTAAGATCGGCGCAGGGTACACAAAAAGGATTTTGCGTGATGCGATGAAAGGCATTGTGCCTGAATCGATCCGTACGCGAACGAAAAAACTGGGTTTCCCCAACTTGAAAGAAGGCTGGGATTCTCCGCGTGGACATCAATTTATTCGCGATGTAGTGACATCACAGGGATTTCAATCTTCCCCGTTCTGGGAAGGCGGGCATATTCGTGATGAACTTGAAAAAGCGCTTATGGATCAAAACAAAACGACCATCAATCGGGCGTGGAAATTTGTGCAGGCTCAACAATTGCTGGAATTGTTCAAACAGCGCAAAGAAAAAATGCAACCGGTGTAATAACGGCAAGGAAGTACGAGGGCAATCAGATAAGATTGCCCTCGTACTTCTTAAGAGCAACGGCTTGCATCACTGTGGATTTCCCTGCAAATAATTGAAGTACAATTTGTCGGCTATTTTCTTAAAAGGATATGCTTATTATGCGTATTGCCTACGTCACCATCCACATCGCGCCGGAGATCATGCAGGGCGGTGTGGGGAAGAAGATCAAGACTCACATCAAACTCTGGCGCGAGCAGGGACATGAAGTTACCCTCTTCAGCCTGACCCCGGCGGAGATTCCCTTTCCCGGCGAGCGTCAGTTCGTGTTTGACCCTGCGGGAGGTTTGCTCAAACGCGAGATTCGGCGTGCGTCCGGTTTGAGGCGGCTGCTGGCTGCCGTGCGTGAATATAAGCCCGATATCATCTATTTTCGTTTCGGTCTGTACTCCTATCCGCTTCATGAAATTCACCGTATTGCGCCGGTGGTGGTGGATACGAACTCGAATGATGTGGATGAATATCGCAAGAAGGGCGCTTTCTTCTATTGGATGAATCGCATCACTCGTAACTTTATTTTTGGTCCTGCTTCGGGAGTGGTTTCTCCCTCTCATGAGTTGGTGGACATTCTCGTGCCGCGGCATGATAAACCTGTCTGTGTGGTTGCCAATGGCGTGGACCTGACCCATGTGGAGATTTTGCCTGCGCCAAAACACGAACACCCGGTTCTCACTTTGGTCGGTACGCCCGGCATGACCTGGCACGGTGTGGACAAGTTGATTGGGTTTGCTAAAAAATATCCGAAGATCACCGTGAACATTGTTGGCTACGGTGCAAAGGATGTGGATGGGGACGTTCCGCCGAATGTCAAGTTGCATGGATTTCTAAACCATGCGCAGGTGCGTGACGTGCTGGCAGAGACGGATGTTGCCTGCGGCACACTCGCCTTTCACCGTAACAAGATGCACGAAGCCTCGGCGTTGAAAGTCCGCGAGGCGCTGACTTTTGGTATTCCCGTGCTGATCGCTTTCCGCGACACTGACTTGAATGATGTGCAGGTGGATACCATCCTGCGTATTCCCAATACTGAAGATAACCTCGTTACACATGCCGAACAGGTGCATGACTTTGCTTATGCCATGCTAGGCAGACGTGTAGACTTGAACGTGGTGGGTCCGTATCTCGACCAGCGCAAGAAGGAACAGAAGCGGCTTGCGTTCTTTGAGCAGGTTCTGGCGGGAAAAAAATGAAACCGCTGTCGATCGTTTTGTTGGGAACGCAAATGGCAGTTGGGGGGGCGCAAAAACTTTTGCTCGAGCAGGCGCTCTGGTTCCGTTCACGTGGACATAAGGTCACCGTCCTCTTTTTCTACGACCGTGACAATTTGCATGACAAGTGGAAGCAGACCTACCCTTTTGAAATTACCAACCTTGAAGCGTTCGATAAAAAAGCAGGCGGACTTCGCAGTTTGCCGAGGCTGTTGAACGGATTATTGAAGCTGTGGCGCATTCTCAGTCGTGGAAAATTCGACGCCATCATCACTTTTACGCATGATAGTAATTTGCTTGGGATTCCACTGGCCTGGCTGGCGGGGATTCCTGCGCGGGTGGGCACGCACCTCGGTGAGATCCGCGGCATGTCCAAATGGCGCGATGCGCTGCATACCTTTCTTGTCAATCGCGGAGTGATCCAAACTCTGGTGGCATCTTCCGCCCGCACGCGGAATAATGCCATCGAAGCAGGCGTGAAAGCCGAAAAGATCACCACAATCTACAATGCCATCATGCCGTTCGATGTCTCTCACATTGACCGTGAGGCTGTCCGCCAAAAACTTGGCTTACAGCCGGAGGATGTCTTTTTTGTTGCCGTTGGCAGGCTGGTGTACGAAAAGGGACACGAATTTCTCGTCGAAGCCATGGCTGAGGTTGCAAAAGAAGACCTGCATGCCATTGCCGGAATTTGCGGGGCGGGACCCCTGCACGACCAGTTGCAGGCACAGATCGAACGGTTGAATTTGCATAACAAGGTAAAACTGCTCGGTCAGTGGGATGAAATCCCTGAATTGCTGGCAGCTTCAGATGTGTTCGTTTTGCCTTCGCGCTGGGAGGGGCTGCCGATGGCTCTTCTCGAAGGGATGATGGCGGGGCTGCCAGTCATCGCCGCACGGGTGGAGGGCGTGGATGAGGTCGTTCAACCCGGGGTGCATGGAATGTTAGTGCCGCTTGAGTCTCCGCGGGAATTGGCGCAGGCTATATTACAATTGCTCCGCTCTCCGCAGGATCGTCCGCAGATGGGGGCGGCGGCGCGGGAACGGGTGTTGAGTTCGTATACTACTGACCGCATGTGCGAGTCGTATTTGCAGGTGATCGGGCAATGCCTGGGCGTGGAGGCAGGCTCGGACGTGTGAACAGGCAGAGGCTTAAGGATGAAGCGTTCGTCAATCGAGTTTGGAAAGATCGTTGCAATTCTCGCCGCCGTTTGGATATCCATCGGCGCGGGGTTTGAATTCTATAACGTGGCATGGGGGACGGGGAAAGCCATTGGGCAGTTCTCCCTTCGTTGGGTGATTCTTTTTGTAGCATACATACTGTTGACCTCGGCTGTAATGACGGGCATCTGGTTTGCGCTGTTCCGCCGAGAGCGGTTTGATGCGCTTTTTGAAAAACTAATACCACTGCGTAATCGTTTTATCGTGTTGAACTGGTTGATCGCAATTGCGCTGCTTGTGTTTCCGGCGCTGTTCTTACAGCGCTCCATGTGGGGAGTTGTGTTCAGCGGCATGTACTTCCGTTTGTTTCTGTGGGGGCTGGTTGTTCTGCTTGTTTCATTCTTTATCACACGCTCAAAGAATCTGGTGGATTGGCAGCCGTTCCTTGTATCACTGGTGTTGACTTCCAGCGTGTTCACCATTGCCATTTCACTGCAGGGCGTTACCGATTATCCGTTTTCTTTGGGTTGGTCTGAAGGCAACCGCCTGTGGGATTATTCCACCCGCTTTGGGCGCGACCGCTATGGCGTTGGCGAAGACCAGGATATCTACGTCTTACTCGACAGTGGGCGTTTGCTTGTGGGCGGTCTTCCTTTTCTTATTCCAAACGTTACCATTGAAGTGGTCCGCTTGTGGGTTGGGCTGACTCTCATCCTGCCGTATTTTCTGGTGGGTCTCGCCGCTTATATCGTGGCGGAAAAGAACGTGCGCATTTGGATGCTGATGATGCTGTGGGTATTTTTGTTCCTGCGTCAGGGTCCCATTCATGCGCCGCTTGTTCTTGCCGCTGCGCTCACGGTCTTTGTGTGGCGTAAACCGCTCTGGCTGGCAATTCCCATCATCATCTATGCCGGATTTTTCGCACAGGTGAGTCGTTTCACATGGCTGTTCGCTCCCGGTCTGTGGATCGGGATGATGGAACTGGCTGGCGCCTCAACCCCCAACGGGAAGCTGGACCGAACCCATTGGGTTCGGGCGATCACTTTGGGCTTGTCCGGCGCATTTGGCGGATTCCTGCTCCCGAAAATTATGCCGGTTGTACGCACGTTTTTTGCGTCCTTTTCAACTCCCAATATTGTCTCTGCGCCCGCGCCTGTGACCATAACCGACGTGACAGAACAGGTCGCCAACACCGGTGTGACGCCAGACTTTGTGGAATATGCCCTTACCGATCAGCAGCTGCTTTGGTATCGATTGCTTCCCAACCCCACATACGGACCGGGCATTTTGCTTGGGCTGGTGATCGCTGTTGTGCCGGTTTTGATATTCCTGGTCTGGCTTTCGGCTTCGAAGAAATGGCAGTTGAACATCTGGCAGAAACTTGCCATTTGGGGACCGTTGCTGGCTTTTTTGGTGGTGGGTCTGATCGCCAGTACCAAGATCGGCGGCGGCGGCGACCTTCACAACATGGATATGTTCCTGATCGGTATGGCGTTCACGGTTTTCATTGCATGGGTCAATGGCGGCAGGGATGTTGTACTGAAGAACGAAATGCCCAACTGGATCCGTGCCGTATTGGTGCTTTCGCTGGCGGTTCCGGCTGTCATTCCGCTGATGCAGCTGCGTTCGTACAGTTACGGCAGTGAGATTAAGACCATCCTTGTCCTTACAGACCAGACGGATGCCAAACGCTTTGAGATGCTGCCCGACGAAGACACCGTGAACACGGCTTTGACGGAGATACAGGATGCCGTGAACGAGTATGAACAATATGGCAATGTGCTCTTCATTGACCAGCGTCAACTTCTGGCGTTCGGCACCATCCATGTCGATACGTTCATAACCGAGTACGAGAAAAAGGTGCTCATGAACGAAGCGCTCAGTTCCAACTATGATTACTATTCCAATTTCTACAGGGATGTTACCAACCAGCGCTTTTCGCTCATCGTCACCGAGATCTTACGCACGCCCATCAAAGATAGCACCTACGAGTTTGGTGAGGAGAACAATGCCTGGGTGGACTGGGTTTCCATCCCTGTGCTTTGTTATTATGAGGAGATCCAGACTTACAAGGAAGTGAATGTGATGCTGCTTGTCCCCAAGGCTGTGCCCGATGAATGTTCGCAGTACATTCCCCCAAGGTAATAAAACTTCATGAACCTTCGTTATCTTCTGCTTCGATTGGTCCGCCACTTTATGCCGGAGGGACTGGCACGCTTCCTGCTTAAACGGCGCTGGATCATTAAACCCGGGCTTGAATCCACCGACCCGTTTGCGGCTTCGGTGCGCTACGTTGAAACGCTCGCAGAAAAAGGCATGTCCATTGAAGGGAAGCGGGTGCTGGTCTTCGGCTATGGCGGGCGCTTCGCCGTCGGTGTGGATCTGCTCCAGCGTGGCGCGGCGCATGTGGTTTTGTGCGATCATTTCGTACTGTTGGATTCGGAGCGGAACCGTGAACTGCTTCCGGCGTATGAACGCTACCTGAAAGTGGATCAGGACGAGGTCTTGCCGCGAGGCGAATTCATCACCCTGTTGCATGGCGATATCCGTGAAGAGTCCATTCAAAGGCAGATTTCACAGGTGGATGTCATCTTGAGCACTTCGGTCTTTGAGCATTTGGATGATGTGCCCGGCATTACGACTGCACTGGCAAAACTGACCGCGCCCGGCGGAGTCCATTTGCACTTTGTGGATCTGCGCGATCACTATTTCAAATATCCGTTCGAGATGCTCAAGTATTCGGAAGGTGTCTGGCAAAACTTTTTGAACCCCACCAGTAATTTGAACCGCTATCGTTTGAATGATTACCGCCGTGAGTTTGAATCGAATTTTAACAGCGTGGAGTTCGATGTGCTGGAACGGCTGGAGGATGAATTCCGCAAGGTCGAGCGCGCGCTGCGCCCTGAATTCAAGACTGGCGATATCCGTGTGGATGCGGTGACGCTGATCAAGGTCTTTGCTTCGCAACCCAGGCGTTGACATAAAAAATGCTGAAGAAACGTTTATTGTTGTTTTATGTTTTGCTGGGCGCGCTTGAGGCGGGTTGGGTGATCGCTTCGTTGTTGATGATTCCCCCTGACCCCAAAAACGCATTTTTGTTCGGGTATTCCCTGCCACGGCTTGTATTGCTTGGTACAGCTTTGGTCTTTTTTTCGCCGATGTTTTTTGCGTCGGTTCGTTTTTTGTTTGTAAAGCATTCGCTTGAGAATTCTGTGTCAAGAGTGGATGGCTGGCTTGCAAACCCGCACATGCTGTCCATTGTGAATGGGATTTCCGCTCTTGCATTTGCGCTGTGCGGGCTGTTCCTTCTGTATCCTTTCGATGTTCAGCAGAGATACGCAGCGCTGGCGGAACGCGCCATGCCGTTTGTTCAACTCATCTTTTTGCTCGGCGTCCAGACTCTGATCTTCCAATTCCTCTGGCGTGGACGAAAACTGGATTGGGCTTCCCTGCGCGAACATAAAAGAGAGTTTGTCCTTTCGGGGATTGCCCTCACTTTGATCATTGCGTTCTCTGGCTGGGTGTTGTGGTCGCAGGTGGGCATTACCCCGCAGACGTACGGCTGGCACTCGCCGGGGACTCCGCTGCTTTTCCTTCAGGTGCTGTTTGCATGGGGGCTGGGACTGCCCTTTTTGCTGTGGGGCGAACGGATTGAAAATGCTGTCACGAATTTCGGCGCGCGTTTCGGCGTGATGTTGCGCCTCGATGTTTTGCTTTGCGTTGTCATCTGGGTGACAGCAGCACTGGTTTGGTGGAACGAACCCTTGCGCGATAATAGCTACTTCAACCCTGAACCCACCCCGCCGAATTTTGAATATTATCCCTACTCCGACGCCCTCCTGTACGACCGTATTTCCCAGATCATGCTGATCGGTGCGCCGGAGCAAAACCCCTTTGTTCTGCGTCCGCTTTATATTTTCTTTTTGCTGTTCCTGCATTCTGTAGCGGGACAGTCCTACGACCCCATTCTGTTCTTGCAGACGCTTTTCCTTGCGTTCATGCCAGTGGCGGCGTACCTGCTTGCCTCTCGTTTCGGCGGGCGGACGGCTGGAGTCATGCTCGCCGTTCTTCTCATTCTGCGCGAGCGTAACTCCATTGCACTGACCAATATCATCGAAGTCTCACACTCTCGCCTGTTGCTGGCAGATGTGCCGATGATGTTCATGGTTCTGCTGGCGGTTTTCCTTCTCATTAACTGGCTGCGTGCGCCGGATCGTCCTGGTTATTTTGGCGTCATTGCTGGAGCGGGACTGGGGCTGGCGATCCTCATTCGCAGTCAGGCGCTTTTGCTGATCCCCGTCTTTGTGCTCGGCATTCTTTTGCAGGATTACAAACGCTTTAGTGTTTTCATCCAAAAATCCCTGCTGTTCGGGTTGGGACTAGTGCTGGTTGTGGCTCCGTGGGTTTGGCGTAACTATGATGTGACCGGGCGCTGGGGTGTGGAAAA
>JBAIYF010000749.1:0-7331 GCA_037916115.1 Anaerolineales bacterium | reverse complement strand
GGCGGTTGGTGTATTGTCTTTTCATTAGTCTCCTAAATGTCTATCGGCGGGCTGAAGCCCTGCCTCAATTCGTGGAAGCCCCTTTGGGGCTTAAGCGCGGAGCGCTTCCAAGTTCTGAGCGAGGGATTTATCCCGACGCGATACGTTTCTTTAAAACCAAATCATACTCTTCATACCCAAGCTTTTTATAAAGCTCCAGCGCAGGTAGATTATCATCCCCGGTTTGCACAAGGATGCTGCGCGCACCTTTTTGGATGGCAACCTGCTCCGCAAAAGCGACCAGATCACTGGCTATACCGCGCTTGCGATATTTCTCCATGACGTATAACTCGGTCAATTCGGCATGGGGGATGGAATATAAAACACTTGGCACCACACGCACAAGGGCAAAGCCCACGGCTTTATCCGCCACCTTGGCGAGAATGACCGTCTCTACGCAGTTCGGGTCGCTCATGCGGGTGGCAATTGCCTCAGCAGTTTCGTCCACTTCATTGAAAAGCAAGTTCAGTTTTGCAATGGCGGTGGCATCTGCTTGGGTTGCCAGCGAGATCGTTACTTCTGCTTCCATGTCACTTCCACTTATCGATCATTTTCTTTCTGATCGGGCGTTTCTTGTATGAACAGGAGGGTCACCTTCGCCATTGCCTGCGCCTCCGTTTCACCAAAAGCAAAGGAGGTGGGTGCTTCCGCGATCCAGGCTTTCCACGTTCCATCGGGCAGTTGTTCGCGCTTGATGTGCCAGCCCCAATGTTGGGGCGGCTCCGTCCATTGTTCGATTGACATAAAAAATCGCCTCCTATGAGAGGCGACACGCAGTGCATATCATCTCTCATCTCCCAGACAGTCGTCTGCCGAAATTGGCACCGCTTGAACGGTTGCCGAAGCGTCATAGGGTCGGTCCCTCAGCTTCTCTGGATGAGTAACTCCGTAAAGTGTTCACGTTTTATAACATGGCTGTGTGGCAGTGTCAAATAAAAATTTTGCTTGACTCACCCTGCTTTAACCAGTAGACTCACGGATAAGCTTTTCCTTATCTGAAGTCGATGAAAACCGTCTCTTCCATCACCTCCTTTGACAAGATCAAATTGCTGGCTGACCTGCGCCGCATGGATATTTTGCGCCTGTTGATGGCGGCTCCTGCCACGCTGACCATGCTCGCGCGGACCTTGAAACAGTCTCCGGCGTGGGTACGGCATCACATCCTTGCATTGGAGTCAGCAGGTCTGGTGGAGGTTAGTGAGATTCGGCGCACAGGCAAAATGATGGAGAAGTTCTATCGTGCCAAGGCAGACGCTTTCCTTTTACAGGAGATCGTCCTGCCCAAGAGCAAAAGACCTGCGGTGATATTTTCGGGCAGCCATGATCTTGCGCTTGAACATATCGCTGAACATCTTGGCAAACATGTCAATCTGCTTAGCCTGCCCGTTGGTTCGCTGGACGGATTGGTCAACTTGCGGCAGGGACTTTGCCAGATCAGCGGCTCGCATCTCTTGGATGAGAATGGCGAGTACAACACACCCTTCGTCCGGCATCTCTTCCCAGACCGTGAGGTGGAAGTTGTTACGCTTGCCTATCGAACTCAGGGACTGATCGTCGCTGAGGGAAACCCCAAAAAGATAAAGTCGCTGAATGACCTGGTGCGGAGTAATGTCCGTTTTGTGAACCGCAATGCCGGTTCAGGGACTCGTCTTTGGCTGGATGCTGAATTGCGCAGGCAGAAACTCTCAGTGGAGAAAATAGCCGGGTATCAGAATCCGGTCAAAACACATAGCGAAGCGGCATCACTTATTCAGGTGGGGAAAGCGGATGTTTCCCTCGGTCTGCAGGCGGCAGCGCATCAACACGGGTTGGACTTCATCCCGCTGTTTGAGGAAAGGTACGATATTGTCCTGCCGCGCGAAGAGGAAAAGAATCTCAACCCGCTGCTGGACTTTATCCAAACTGCCGATTTCCGGGCGTTGCTCTCTTCATTGACCGGCTACAACGCACGTCACACGGGCGAGATGGTCTCGCTCTAAGTTTTTTATTTTTGAATTTTCGAATAAGTAAAAACTTAATTGATAAATTAAAACCCAAAAAGGAATGAACATGAAAAACAACAAGAACATACTCGTGACTCTGCTGATCGCTCTTGCGCTGATGCTTGCCGCTTGCGCTTCACCCGCAGCGACAGCGGCTCCTGCCACCGAGGAAGTAGTTGCCACTGAAGCCCCCACCGAAGCCGCCGTGCCCGCTAACCCGAACTTGATCCTTGCTACTACTACCTCCACACAGGACTCGGGGTTGCTCGATGTCCTTGTGCCGATGTTTGAAGAACAGACCGGCTACACCGTGCAAACCATTGCTGTGGGCACCGGTGAAGCGCTAAAGATGGGCGAAGAAGGCAATGCTGATGTGCTGCTCGTGCATGCGCCCTCCTCTGAGAAAACCTTTATGGAGGGCGGTCACGGACAAGACCGCTTCCTCGTGATGCACAACGACTTCATTGTTGTAGGTCCTGCTGCTGATCCGGCTGGTATTAAGGGAATGTCCACCGCCAAGGAAGCCTTCGCCGCGATCTTCAACGCAGGTGCGCCGTTCATCACCCGCGGTGATGACTCTGGCACACATAAAAAGGAACTCTCATTGTGGAAAACCGCCGAACTCGACCCGACGGGTCAGGCATGGTACATCGAAACCGGTCAGGGCATGGGCGCTTCGATGATCGTTGCCTCTGAAAAGGCAGCCTACATCCTCACTGACCGCGCCACATACCTTGCCAACAAAGATAACTATCAGCTTGAAATTCTGTTGGAAGGCGACAAAGGTCTGCTGAATGTCTATCATGTCATCACGGTCAATCCTGCCAAGTCCGACAAGATTAATTACGAAGGCGCTCTTGCCTTCGCCAACTTCATGATCGACGCCGCCACACAGGAAGTGATCGGTCAATTCGGCGTGGAAAAGTTCGGTCAACCGCTTTTTATTCCCGATGCCGGAAAAGACCCCGCAGAGCTTGGGCTGGATAGTTAGAGTTTCATGGGGATGGTCGAACAAGACCATCCCTCTTTTATAATCAAAAAATGAAACGAAATTTTAGAATTATTTTCCTCGTCCTTTTTCTGGCTGCGTGCAGTCAGCCGCCGACAAAAAATCTCCTGCTTGTCTCCACTACATCCACACAAGACTCCGGTCTGCTCGATGTGCTTCTCCCCGCTTTTGAAGAACAAAGCGGATACACCGTGCAACTTGTTGCTACGGGTTCGGGTCAGGCGCTTGAAATGGGGCGCGAAGGCAATGCCGATGTGATCCTGCTTCATTCGCCCGCCGCCGAAGAAAAATTTATGGATGAAGGCTACGGCATCGACCGTCGCCTTGTGATGCATAACGATTTTGTCGTTGTAGGCCCGCCCAACGACCCTGCCGCGCTTCGTACCGCGCCGACGCTTGATTCTGCCTTCGAGAGAATTTTTTCCAACGCTGTCACCTTCGTCTCCCGCGGCGATGACTCGGGTACACACGTGAAAGAACTGGAATTGTGGAAGAACGCAAACCTAGACCCAACCGGTCAGCCTTGGTACATCGAAACCGGGCAGGGACAGGGCGTCACGCTCTCAGTTGCTTCTGAAAAGGAAGGATATGCCCTCACCGACCGCGGTACATTTTTGGCATACAGACCCAACGTAAATCTTGAGATCGTCTTTGAAGGCGACCCGTTTTTGAAGAACATCTATCACGTTCTCACAGTCAACCCTGAGAAATTCCCGCAGGTAAATGCAGAAGGCGCGAAAGCTTTTAGCGATTTCATCACCTCGCCCGAAGGACAAGAGATCATACGCACCTTTGGTATGGAGCAATACGGCGAACCTTTGTTCTTCCCCGATGCAGAGAATTAAGAAATTCACCTTATACTAGCAACCCGATGCTTGAAATTTTTGAGATCACAACCCTCTCTTTGCAAGTCTCTGGGCTGGCCACATTGATCAGTCTGTTGATCGGCTTGCCTTTTGGCACCTGGCTCGCACTCGGTGATTTTCGTGGACGTTCCATTTTGCTCAGCATCGTCAACACGGGCATGGCGTTGCCACCTGTGGTCGTCGGTTTGGTAGTGGCGATGATGCTCTGGCGCAGCGGACCTCTCGGTGACTTGCGCCTCATCTATACTCCCTGGGCGATCATCATCGCGCAGACGGTTATCTCCGCGCCGGTAGTGGCAGGGCTGACCGCTGCCGCGCTGGAGGCACTCGACCCGCGTTTGAAACAACAATTGCTTGGGCTGGGTGCTTCGCGCATGCAGATGATCTGGCACCTGTGGCGTGAGGCGCGGCTTCCATTATTAGCGGCATTGATGGCGGGCTTTGGCTCGGTCATCTCGGAAGTGGGCGCATCCATGATGGTGGGCGGAAATATCAAAGGACAGACGCGTGTATTGACGACTGCCATTGTGCTTGAAACATCCAAAGGGGAGTTTGAAAATGCGCTGGCGCTTTCAGCGTTGTTACTCGTTCTCACCTATCTCATTAATCTCGCGCTGACGTGGATCCAGCAGAAAGCAAAACGATAGACAACTTCTTTCTTCTTTTGTTTTTATTTCGTCACGAAAGAAGAAAGAGGAAAGAGTTTCATGACAAATATTATTGAGATTCAAAAACTTCTCATCCAGCGCAACAGACGTGATGCGCTGAAGGTCAATTCGTTGGAAATTCAAACTGGCGAAACGCTTGCCGTGGTCGGACCGAATGGCGCAGGTAAGAGCACGCTTCTACTAGCATTGGCTCGCCTGCTGCCCGTAACCAGTGGAGAGATTCGTCTGCACGGCAAGACTCAGCACGAGTGGAGCGACCTTGAATATCGCCGCCGCATTGCGTTCGTCTTTCAAGATCCGCTGCTGATGGATATGTCGGTGGGCGATAACATCGCGCTTGGGTTGAAGTTCCGCGGGGTGCATAAAGACGAGATCGCTGAGAAGGTTGATCGGTGGTCCAAAGCCATGGGCGTGGAAAAACTTCTGAAGCGCAGAGCTGGTCAACTTTCAGGTGGGGAGGCGCAACGGGTGAGTTTGGCGCGGGCGTTCGTCCTCGATCCCGAACTGCTTCTGATGGATGAACCGTTTTCGGCAGTCGACCCGCAGACGCGGGAAAAATTGCTGGAAGACCTTTCGCGTGTGCTGGAGGAGAGTCATCGTACGACGATCTTTGTAACGCATAATTTGAAAGAAGCCGGTCAGTTTGGGAATCGGGTGGCGGTTATTGTCAACAATGAATTAAGGCAGGTAGATAAGCCGGAAAAAATAAAAGAAAACCCCGCCGATGCAAACGTGCGGGATTTTGTGCGTGGGTTGTGACCGAGGGTGCGTCGCACCAGACGGGTAGATTTATCCACATAAGAAGATGAGTCCAACTTGTGGACTCGTCTTCTTGATTTTGGTGCGACGCACTTTTTTACATCTGCCCTTTTAACGGCATACACCGCGCGGTGCGCGGTGCAGCCTTAAGACCAACTCAGAGGGAGGAGAGAGAGTTTGGATGAACAGCGTTTGCTGTTCTATTCAACAGGGTCAACGTCAGGATTGGTTCCGCTCAATGAGCAGGCGGGGTGTTCCATGCAATTACATTCCATTGCTTTTGCACAGCGCCTTGCCAGACTGCGGGGGGCTTGCTCGGGCAGTTGTTCCGCCGGGTACACAAGCTCAACTTCGATGGCTACTTCTTCCTGCAAGTGTTCGCAGTATTTGGTTTTTTCGACCTGCCAAATCTTGTTTGCCATAACTGCTCCTGACTTCTATGCTTCTAGTTTAGAACGAAAACGCCTGTCATGCCAGTGACAGGCGTCATAAGATGAAATGACAAAGTGCCTATTTAGGATGTGATAAGTCTTTATTTCCTTGCAAGGGTGTAAACAGCGCCGGTATCGCTGACCAGATACAACTCGCCTGCTTCATCTTCGCCAAAGGATGTGATGCGCAGATCCGTTTCAAACAGGATTTTAGACTGCCACTGACCATCGACCAGGATCAACCCCCAAACATAGCCTGTGCAATAATCGCCGTATAGGTACACGCCGTTCCATTCGGGCATCGAACCGCGATAGACGTATCCGCCGGTGACGGAGCAGCCGAAGTCGTGGCTGTATTCGGCGGCGGGGAGCAGCATGCCATCCTGAAGAATGCCATCGTACCCATGTCCGCCTTCCATGACGCTCCAACCGAAGTTCGCGCCGCCCGGCGAGCCCGCTGCCAGGAAACTGATTTCTTCATATTGGTTCTGTCCCACATCGCCGATGTATAGGTCGCCGGTGAGACGGTCAAACGAGAAGCGCCAGGGGTTACGCAGCCCATACGCCCAGACTTCGTTGCCAAAGGGGTTGTCGGCGGGGATGACATAAGGGTCGCCGTTGTTCACGTCGATGCGCAGGATCTTGCCGAGCAGGCTTTGGGTGTTTTGCCCGTTCTTTTGCGGGTCGCCCGCCAGACCGCCATCGCCCAGCCCCAGGTAAAGGTAACCATCGGGACCAAATGCAACCATGCCGCCGTTATGGTTGGGGTAGGGTTGTTCGATCACCATCAGTACCTTTTCACTGTTGGGGTCGGCTGTGTCGCCGTTGGCAGTGAAGCGCGAAATGCGGGTATGCCCGCCTTCGCCGGTGTAGTTGACGTAGAAATATCCGTTCTGTTCAAAGGCGGGGTGGAATGCCAGCCCAAGCAAGCCCATTTCGTTGCTGCCATCATCCACGCGGTCTGAAATGTCGAGGAAGGGTTGGGGGCTCAATATTGAGTCTTTGACCAGGCGGATGGCGCCATATTTTTCGACAATGAATAAACGACCCGAGCCATCGTACGCGGATTGCAGATCGACGGGGCGGGTTAATCCATTGACGACCATTTTCCATTCGAAGCCGCCGGGTTCGGGGAGTTGCCTTACTGTCGCTTGGGCGGGTGCTTCGGTTGGGGCGGTAGTGGCCGGCTCAGTTTGCGGCTGAGATTCAGTCTGCGGTGTAGAGGCAGGCATGGTTGGGGAAAGAGGCGTTACGGTGGGTGCCGGCACACCATTTCCCCCGCAGGCGGTCACCAACAGGGCGGTAAGTATTACAAGTCGCTTCATTGAATTCTTATTCCTTAACTTCGGTGGTTTCTCCGTCCACCACATCTTCGCCATTTACATCCTTCGGTTTCATGTTACCTGCAAGTGCCTTCATGTGTTCTTCAACCACTTCGGGCGGGCAGAGTTCGGTAAAGATGTAGGAGCCGAGCCAGAGAATGGCGGCATCGTCCACCACGCCAATGACGGGCAGGACGACGTTGGGGGCAAGGTCGGCGGGCATGATCAGGTAGGCAAACGCGCCAAGCGGAACGA
>JBAIYF010000748.1:0-3873 GCA_037916115.1 Anaerolineales bacterium | reverse complement strand
ATGGCGCTGAGATAGTTCAATGCCAACCCCGTCAAGCGCGGAGGGCTCCCCATCTCGCGCCAAAGTGCAAGCGCCTCTTTAAGCAGCGGATTGGCGCGCAAAAGGTCGCCTTGTAATCGAGCAACAGAGCCCTGATTAAACTTCCCAACCGCCAAAAACCAACTGTCATTGAATTCAGCTGCAAGCGCCACCCCTTCATCCACTTGCTTTTGGGCTTCTTTCAGGTTGCCTGTCAAAGAATATATGATCGTGCTGTAGATCAATGGCTCGATCAAAGATTGAGGCTTATTCAGAGGACGCAGCAAGGCGATGGCTTCATCGATCACCACCTGTCCGCGCGAATAATCGCCCGAGCGATAGCAGAACATGGCGTGGTATGCAAGCGCCCGTGCCAGCCATATTTTGATTTCGACGGTCAAAGGCTCGCTACGTAATGCCTCGACCAACCTCTCAGTCATGAGGAAACCATCACGTATCCGTCCACGAATATCGTACGCCGCCCAGAACGGAAGAAGCACGCCATACAATTCTGCGTACAGTTTGTTCTTAACTCCACCGTGCAAAGCAGCATGAATATTCGAGAACTCATACGTCAGGGTTTGAACTGCGCCGAACAAGTTCGCGCCTTTTAACGGTTTTTCCAAGTCCCTTAACATGGAAAGATAAAAACGAATATGGGCTTCCTGTAAACCATGTTCGTTTTCCAGATATTCTGAAGAATACTGGCGGATGGCTTCATGCATGTCGAAGCGACCATTTTCAGCGCGGCGAATAAGCGACTTGGCAAGCAGGTTCGAAAGAATATCAAGCGAAGCACCCGCAACCGTTTCTGCCGCCTCACGCGAAAACCCGCCTTGAAAGATCGACAAGCCAGACAATGCTTCCCGTTCCCCTTCTGTAAGCTGCTGCCATGATTGTTCAAAAACCGCACGCAGGCTTTTATGCCGTTCAGGAATATTCCGCTGTGAGGTCTTTAGAAAATCAAAAGACGTCTCGACCTCACGGGCGATCTCTTCAATGGAGAGCACATGGACCCACGCGGCGGCAAGCTCGATGGCAAGCGGCAACCCTTCGACCAGATTACAAATATGGATCGCGGCTGCCCGATCGGCTTCTGTGAATTGGATATCAGGACGCGCCCGCCGGATACATTGTTCGAACAACTCCAACGCATCATACGCCCCCATAGTTGGTTGCGTTTCAGGAGGCACGGTCAACCCTGAGAGTTCGAGCGTCCACTCGCCTTGCAGGTTGAGACGTTCGCGTGAAGTGACGAGTATTTTCAATTGCGGCGCTTGCAGGATCAGGTCATTGAGCATGTCCGCGCCTTGAATGAGGTGTTCAAAGTTATCCAACACCAAAAGAATGTGTTTCTCGCGCAAATAACCGATGAGACGTGTTTTCAAATCTGCATTTGGTGCGATGAGCCCGAAGATGGACGCAATGGCAGGCAGGATCGAATCAGGGCTGGTAAGCGGGGCAAGTTGGACAAAGTACACACGCCCATCGAAGAGACTCAGGGATTGTCCTGCCACATGAATAGAAAGGCGGGTTTTGCCCATGCCTCCCTGCCCCAGCAAGGTGATCAAGCGGCAATGCGGGTCTTGGATGAGTTTGGTGAGGGCGGCAATATCCTGCACACGACCGACGAAGGGCGTGGCAGTGGCAGGCAAATTTGACGGGGGGATAAAGGTTTGGGGGGATGAAGCAGAACCAAGTCCAGAAGAGGAGGCGGGCAATTTATCCGCAACCAAAATTCCACGGGCTACTTGCTGAAAGCGCATCCGCTGGTCGTCATCGATCTTCAAATGATCGGCAAGTAATTCTGCTACCTGAACCGATGGACGGCGCTCATCCGATTCGATCTTGCGAATGGCGGAGTAGGAACAACCGACGAGATCGGCAAGCTGCTCCTGGGTGAGGTCGAGCGCTTTGCGGCGACGGCGCACCCATTCGCCAAAGGAATAATCGGACTGCATGAGGCGGATTTTATCGCTTGTGGCGGTTTTTGTGGCAGTTTCTGTTACCCATCTGCCTATTTGAAATTGCATAATGCAGACATCGAAGGAACCGACATGCAGAAAAATGCGATCACATTGACACCGGGCGGCGGTCCGACATTGACATTCATGGGCATGAAGATTGCCTACAAAGTTTGCGGCGCAGATACCGATGGCGCTTGGGCGCTGCTTGAATCAGTGTTGCCACCGCACTTCACGGGTTTACCGCTGCATTGGCACGAACAAACCCATCAAGGTTTTTATGTGCTCGAAGGCAGGGTGACATTTCAACTTGGCGCACAAATCTTTATAGCAGACCCCGGCGCGTTCGTGGATGTACCGACCGACGTGTTGCACACCTTCTTTAATCAACAAGAGCAGCCTGCCCGCTTGCTGGAGATCATCACCCCAGGTGGGTTGGAAGACTCGTTAAAAGAACTGGTTGCACTGGCGCAAAGCGAGCCCACGCTCTTGCTCAAGCCGCACAAATTGCTGGAGCTTTACAAACGGCACGACACATTCCTGCACGAGGACGTGATACATGACAGAGAATAAGATATTCATCCCCACCACGCTTCCATACCTGATTGCATTCCTCCTGCTGACCTTTCTTTGTTATGAGGCGCATGAGTTCTTTCATCATCTGGTTGGTGCGGCATTTTGCGACGGATTTGGCACGATGACCTTCACCACGTTTGAACCTAAGCCTGCCTGTGTTTCAGATGCGGCGGTCACGTTATCGGGTCCGATGCTGAGTTTTGTGATCGCATGGATCGGGGCGTACTGGCTAAGGAAGGGCAGGCATATGCTCCTTGCATATACCTTGATCTTTGCCAGTTATGCACATCTGCGCTTTCCCCTTCCACTCATGGGCAGCGGTGATGAATGGCTGGTGGCGCGCACGAATTTTGAACAGCCAAGTGTGATTCTTGTTGCAGGTATTTTATTTCTACTGGCGTTGCCGCAGCTTGTGGTTGCCTATCGCTCCATAGCAAACCCATGGCGTGTTGCTGTGTTTTCAGCCTCATGGTTCTTGCCGTTCACCATTCTTGGCTCAATCTCGTATCTGGATGGTCTTCTATCGGAAACCAGTGCCACCTGGATCGGCGTTCCCATCATCATTTGGGTTGTGAATGCTGCCGCTGTCTTATGTCTTGTCGTCATCGGAACAAAGTTGTTCCGCAACAATCAGTAAATCAAAGGAAATCTTAACCATGGAAATTCTACTCAACAACACTCTCATCATTGTCTTGCGCTTTTTGCACATCATTGCCGGAACCCTATGGGTCGGCGCTGGCACGGCATATTCCTTTCTGTTCATCCCGGCGATGAGCACATCTGCCTCTGCAGGAGAAACGGTCATGAAGAAATTGGCTCCACGCTTTCATTCGTTCATGGCGATCGTGGCGAACATCACTGTGCTCGCGGGCATCCTCTTGTACTCGCGCTATTTCATCGGCACTGGCATCCGCTGGGTCTGGTCCACTGGCACAGGTCTGACGTTCACACTTGGCGCAGTGGCAGGCATCATCTCTTTCATCATGGGAGGGGCTTTCTTCGCCCCGACCCAAAAGAAGATCGAGACCCTTGCACGTGAAATGCAGACATCCGAGCGCCCAAGCGTAGAGCAGATCACTCGCATGAACAGCCTGCAAACTACCATGATGAAAGCAGGGCAGATCGACTTTGTGCTGATGATCATCGCGCTCGGTTCCATGGCAGTAGCAAGATACATGTAGTTTTTTTTCAACCATCAACAAAAGGAGAATACACTATGGAAAACATTTTACGAAAGGTCGGAATATTTCTTGGGATCGTTGGCGTTTTGATCCTGCTCGCTTTGTCGGGGCTTTATCTCAACTCCACCCGGCAA
>JBAIYF010000747.1:0-3479 GCA_037916115.1 Anaerolineales bacterium | reverse complement strand
GTTTGCATGGTTCCAGGACTTGCTTCAGGTATTCATCTTGTAAGGGCAGGTGGACGCTGTTGGCAGTGAGAAACTCTACAGCTTGCCGAATAACAGGCTCACGGTCTTGATAATCCAATTCATCGGTAGAGAAGCGGTTGTAAAAGGCAGCCAGTTTGGACGGGTTCCAATAAAAGGTGATGTCGTTCTGAGACTCGACCACGGGACGTTCATCAAAGTAGGGATGATAAGCAATACCCAGAACACGCAATGCGGGAATCAAGGCGCTGGTGTTGGTGGATAACTGCAATTCGACCTCGTCTGCCCGCAGGTCTTTGACTTGGTCGTAGATGAGGATGCCGTCTCTGCCTGCTGTGTATTCCACGCCATTGACCCTCAAGCCATGCAGGTCAGAGTCAAAGACAAGACTTTTTGAATTGATATTGATTTCAAAGCGCATAGCCATTTACACCAAATTCCTTGGAATACTTTCAATCCATGATCTGCTGAAGAATTCACTGCCATTAAGCGTGATGCGCAGTTGAACATCAATATGAAAGTCTGTCTGGGTGGCACGCATCGTTCCGCTGGCATGGATGTCGATCTTGTAGCCATGTTCGTTGAGTTGATAGATGACTTCGTTGAACATGCGCGTCTTCAACGGGTCCACGGCATGACCTGTGATCTCGATCCGTTCGGAGGCGTAGAGTGTGCGCCCATCGGGCAGGGTGGATGAGCCGCCTTCGTATATCTTGACTGTGGTCATTTCGTTGAGCACATCTTCTTCGATGTTCCACATGGATTCGTCATCGCTGCCGCCGCCGATGGTGATGAGGTCTGGTGCGGTGGTTTTGAATGTAGGCGGTGTGAGATACGCATTCGCTGGAACGATGGGCAAGTTCAAGCGTGAGAGATGTTCGGCGTCGTGATAAAGTGTCAGCGTGAAAGGGTAGGGGGCAGGAAAGATAACTGGGAAGTAACTGCCCGCAACGCTGAGTCGGATGCGATGTCCGCGAAGGAAGCGGTAGGCGGTGGAGCGCATCTTCAAACGGACCTCATAGACTGTATCCGCTTCGAGGGGCTTGGGGTTTGAGTGTGAGTCGCGGTGGGTGAGGTTGAGAATCCCGGCAGTGACCTGCGAGGATGTGCCATCGGGCGCAACGTCCGTGAGGCGGACGACGAGATTGGCAACGGGCGCGTCGCTGCTGAGATGCAGAATGACTTCGGGGAAACCAAGAATGTCGAGCGGTTCGGTGAGCGGTTCGCTGGTGAAGGTGGGGATGAATGCTTCATCAGGACGCAGATCACGGGCAAGACCATTGGGCGCGTGACCCGCTCCCCAACAAAGCGAGGCGCGGGTTCCATGCGTGGGCATGTGATGAATTTGGCTGGGGGTGTTGGTCGACGAAGCGGGGCTTGAAGTAAGTTTGTTGTCGTTCAAATAAAAATCAGTGGGCTTGGTTTCATCAAGAGGGAATTTTGGAAGGCTGATCCATGTACCGTTGAACTTGGCGGGGAAGGCTTTGGGCTCGGTGTATTCGCGTTGATACAGCGTGAGCGGCGGCTCGTTCATCACGCCATTCTCTTCTCCTTTGAGCCAATGGTCAAAGAAACGTTCCATCTCGTGCAGGTGATCGAGGTTGGGCGCGGGGTAGGCGTCGGTTGGATACGAGTGAACCCAATTGCCGATGAGAGTTTTGCTGGGTGCGGGGCAATATGCCTGCATACGCAAAGCGGAATCAACATACGGATCCATCCAACCGCCGATGTTGAAGATGGCGCATTTGATCTGGTCGTAGTTTGGCGCAAGCGAGCCGACTTTCCAGAAATCGTTTTCGGTTTGATTCTTGCGCCAGTCGAAAACCCAGATCGGGGTTTCTTCGAGGCGCTTCTTCCATTTCTCCGCCCAATTGGATGTGTAGTTGAGTTGATGCGGCATAGCATTCATGGCAACCATGCTGACGGCGTATTGCGAATAATCGGTCAATGAAACGCAGCCGCCGAGGTAATGGACATCATCTGTGTAGCGGTTATCGGTGGCGTACATGGGGATGATGGCTTTGAGATGCGGCGGCTGGAGCATGGCCACTTGAATGGATGTGAACCCACCCCACGAGATGCCCCACATTCCCACGTTGCCGTTGCACCATGCCTGTTTTGCCAGCCATTCGACAACATCGTATCCATCCTGACTTTGTTCCGGCATGTATTCGCCCTGGGCAATGCCGTCGCTGCTGCCTGTGCCGCGCACATCCAGGCGGCAAAAGGCGTATCCACGTTCTGCCCAATACTGCCCATGGCGGTGATCGGTGTTGTAGCGCCAGTCATCTTTTCGGTAGGGGATCATTTCGAGGATGGCTGGAAAGGTCTCGCTGGAGTGCGAAGCGACTGGCAGCCAAAGATTGGCGGAGAGTTCAATGCCGTCGCGCATTGGCAGGCGCAGGTTGTAGTAGATTTGGGTCTCATAGCGGGTGGACATGGTTTGGCGAATCCTTTTTGAGGTATGTATCGTTACCCCATAGTCAAAACGTATTCCGCTCATTATAATCTTCAAAATTTCGGGCATGGAGCAGACTATATGAAGTCGCATTATCAAGTGGTTGTGATCGGTGGGGGTATTGTGGGTGCGAGTGTTCTCTATCATCTTGCAAAATTTGGCTGGAAGGATGTGTTGCTGGTTGAGCGGAATGAATTGACATCCGGCTCCACCTGGCACGCCGCGGGCGGATTCCATGCCCAGAACGATGACCCGACTATTGCGTCGCTGCAGGGCTATACCATTCGCTTGTACAAAGAGATCGAAGCTGAAAGCGGACAGAACGTCGGCTTGCACATGACGGGTGGTGTCAGTTTGGCAACCACGCCCGAACGCTGGGAAATGCTCAAGGTGGAAAAATCGCGCTTTGAAACCATGAACATGGAGACACATCTGATCACGCCGCAGGAGATCAAAGACATGGCGCCGATCACGGATGTCTCTGACGTCATCGGCGGTTTGTATGATGAGTTCGAAGGCTACATGGATACGCATGGCACTACGCATGCGTACGCAGGCGCGGCGAAGAAGTACGGCGCTGAAATTGTGACCCAAAACCGCGTACTTGAATTGCACCAATTGGAAAACGGACAGTGGAAAGTGGTGACCGAACAAGGGACAGTCACAGCCGAACATATCGTCAACGCGGCGGGGTTGTGGGCGCGTAAAGTGGGCAACATGGTCGGGCTCAATTTGCCCGTCATTCCCATGCAGCATCATTATCTCGTCACCGATACCATCCCCGAACTTGCCGCGCTCGATCGTGAGATCATCTCCGTCACCGACTTGGAAGGCTTCACGTACATGCAGCCGAGTGAAAAAGGCGTGCTGCTCGGCGTGTATGAACGCAACCCACGCCATTGGAAACCCGAAGGCGCGGATTGGAACTACGGCATGGAACTGCTTCCGCCTGATATTGACCGCATCGCACCCGAATTGGAGATCGGTTTCAATCGTTTTCCTG
>JBAIYF010000746.1:0-2117 GCA_037916115.1 Anaerolineales bacterium | reverse complement strand
TGCGCCGCAGCCTGCTCCGGGTTCTCGATCAGATACTCCCAAGCAACGCTGAGCTTGTCGGGGTCATAATCCGCATCCTGTACCTGTAAGTGCCCGGTGTTGAGACGCAGGGTGGTTTCCATCGAACTGCGCATCTCTCCCTGAAAAAATGCCGCAATGAACATTAGCAACGCCGTGCCCATCGCCAGCGCCAGCCCTGAAAGGACGGAACGTCTGCGATGCCTGCCCAGGTTGCGATATGCCAATTTGAAATAGTTGATCATTTGCTTCTCGCTTTACAGATTCTTTCTTCTTTCATCTTTTATATGGAACCATAAGAGGAAAGAAAAATACTACACGTAGTGCAGCGCCTCAGCCGGTTCACGGTGAGATGCCTCGATAGCCGGGTACAACGCTGCTAATGCAGCGATCACAACAACGGTCAGGGCGTGCCGCAAGATTCCCAATGGAAGAATTTGGGGATAGATGCTGCCGCTAATCAGAGCCGTGTACTCAGTCAGGTTTGCAAACTGGGAATAGTTCAAACCGTAAACCCCAAGCGTACCGTTTATTGCCGTGCCCAGTATTGCCCCCACTACCGCGCCCATCACACCGATCAGAATTCCCTCCAACAAAAACAGGAGGGTGACTTCACGGGGTTTCAACCCCAGCGCACTGATCACGCCGATCTCGCGCGTCCGCTCGAAGACCGCCATCATCAACTGATTAAGAATACCGATGGCGGCAATGGCAAGCATGAACACGCCAAAGACGCTCATCGTTTTAGTCTTCATATCCATGGTCTGCTTGAGGTCGGGAATGCTGGTCTCCCAACTGGTCACTTCATACCCCGGCGCAGCGGAGTTAATGGCATTTATCACGCCTGGCTCCTGCCCGATCTGCACCAGCGAAATGACCACCTCAGTTACCTGCCCATCCAACCCGAAAAGACTTTGTGCCTCGGCAAGTGACATGTAGATCGTAGTCTTTTCCACGGAAGGAACGCCGACGTCATAAATACCGATCACGGTCATCGTACGCTGACGGGTCTGTTCGTGGGTGGAATTTCCAACCATGGTGATACGGTCGCCCACTGTGATCTCCATTGCCGCGGCAAGCCCCTGACCGATGACGATCACATCACCGTCATCCGGCAGCAGGTAACGCCCCAGTGAAATATTTTCAGCGACGGGCGTGATCATGCCTTCTTTATCCGTCTCCACACCAACGAGCGTTACAGCAAATGCACCTTCACGATTGGTCACCAACCCACCAGTAACGATACGTTTCGAAGCAACAACCACATTGGGATGAGACTCCGCCGCACTCACAACCACATCTGGATCCTGCAACGGGAGCAACGGCTTCCGCCCGACCTTGTCGTTGTATCCAGGCGCATGGACTTGCACATTACCGCCCAACAACTGAATGGCATTACCATAAATCGCCTGTTCAAAGCCAGCGATCAACCCATCGTACATCACCAACATCGCCATCACCACCCCCATACCAATGGCGATCAGGAACGTCCTGCGGCGCTGCCTCCATACATTGCGCCAAGCAAGGCGCAGATAAAGTGTCATATCATTCTTCCTTTCCTTCATCATCACCCGACGATGATTTCACATTTCTTAAACCATGCTCCATAATGGAAAGCATATCGTCAATGTATTTCTGAGTCTTGGGCAGACGCACCCATTTGACAATATCCTTTTTTTGCATGCCTTCCTCCAAAATGGAATTGCTTATGACGTTACTCCAGGTATCCATCACATGCGCTGCTGCTTTTTCATCCACACTGGAATCAATTTCGCCGTTCCGCTTGGCGTGCTGGATCAATTCGATCAGCGCATCCATGGTGCGTTTGCGCACGTCCGTCAGCATTTGTCCATAGTAATAGCCTTCGCTCAACATCACCCGGCTAACAGCCTTGACCAGTTTCGGATTGGTCGAGTTGAACTCCATACCTGTCTTGATCATCCAGCGGAAGTAGCCAAAAATGCCCAGTCCCTTGTTCGGCGGGTGGCGGTCTTTGAAATATGTTTTCTTTTCCTCCCCCAACACATCAAGCAGATGCCGAAACACGTCCATTTTGTCGTCGAAGTATTGGTAGAAACTGCCTTTTGAAATGCCGCTGT
>JBAIYF010000745.1:0-2339 GCA_037916115.1 Anaerolineales bacterium | reverse complement strand
ATGCCTCATCTAATTTTTCGGCTGGCACGCGGATGGTGAGCGACGCTTCTGGTACGGGGGTGTAATCGCTGGTGTAGCTCTGGTACAGGTTGGACGAAACCACAAACCCGCCCATGTCCACTGCCATCGTCTGGATCTCGTCCATACGCAATTCCACATCAGAAACAACAATGGAAAGGTCGGCGTTCTGGATGACCAGACGCTTCACCTGGGTGGCTTCCACATTCCCGCCGCCCATGCCGGAAGAATCTTGGGCTGCAGGCTGCTCCATCACTGCCATCATGGTCGGTGCGGGTGCGGCGTCATAATACGGTTCAGAAGCGGGGGCGCCGCCAGTACCTTCCATGGCATAGGGTTCTGCATCGCGGCTGGCGCCACAGGCTCCCAACACAAGGGCGGCGATCAAGACAAAACTATAGGGTAACAGGCGTTTCATTTTCTTCTCCTTTTTTCTTTCGGCGGTCTCTCTACCAAAAGGACGATACTTGGTGATGGATTGTTCCCCCTTTATTGTACAACCCGTTAAAAAGAAAAAGCCCCTCCATTATGGTGGAAGGACTTTTGAGGGATGCTACCAACCTTCTGCGATCCGCACCGCATGTTTCTCCGGCAGACCTGCCGAGCGGATGCGATCTTGTACCTCGGCAATGTTATAGGCTACTCGTTTAGGGGTCCAGATGCGGGTTTCTGTGTCGTAAATGGCGTAGGCGGCGCGCGGGTCACGGTCGCGTGGCTGCCCAACCGACCCAGGATTTACGATCATCTTTGGCTGAAGTTGAATGGGCGTATCATGTTTGGTGGGAGAAACAGCAATGCGCCCCTGTTCATCGTTGCGGAAGAACACACTGGGCAAATGGGTGTGCCCCACAAAACACCAGGGGGTATCGAAGTAATCGAAATTCAGGCTGGCGGTCATGGCGTTCAAAATATATTCCCACACCGGGTCGCGCGGAGAACCGTGCGCCATGGTCGCTTCGCCGCGCACCCTGGACTTGGAAGGCAGTGACTTGATGAAGTCCATATTGCTGGCGGAGAGCACCTGCTCGTGATACATCAAAGAACGTTTGGCTTCACCATTGAATGTGTCCAGAGACATTTTGCCGATCACGCCCACATCATGGTTGCCCATCAGACAGGTTAGGTTCTTGATCTCCTGTATTTCCTCCACCACGGCATTCGGGTCGGGTCCATACCCAACCAGATCGCCAAGGCACCAGGTCTCGTCCACTTCTCCGGCATCTTTCAACACCGCTTCGAGAGCAGTGTAGTTCGCGTGAATATCCGACATCACCAAAATACGCATATTATTCCAACAGCCTCGTCACGTGTTCTATGATTTTTTCAGCCGCTTCGCTCTTGCTCATCAGCGGCAAAATTTCCTGAGTTCCATCTGCAAATAAAAGCGTGATGCGGTTCGTCTCGACGGCAAACCCGGCATCGTTCGCAGAGATGTCGTTCGCGGCGATAAAGTTCAAGCCTTTGGATTTCAACTTTTCAGATGCATTCTCGATCAGGTCACGACTCTCTGCCGCAAATCCCACTGTGACATTAAAACGCTTCGGGACTCCACCCTGGCTTGATAGCGTTTTCAGGATGTCTGGTGCCGCCTCAAGCTGGATCTGCGGAATGCCGTCGCGTTTTTTGAGTTTGTCTTTCGCTACGCTCACCGGGCGGAAGTCTGCACCTGCGGCTGCCATGATGAGCGCGTCGGCGTTTTCATTGAGCAGGGCGTCGAGCATATCCTGCACGCTTTTTACTTTGATAACGTTCGCACCAACGGGCGGAGTTAATGCCGTGGGCGTGGTGATGAGCGTAACTTCCGCGCCTGCATCCAATGCGGCTTGGGCGAGGGCGTAGCCTTGCTTGCCAGACGAATGATTGGTGATGACGCGCACCGGGTCGATGGCTTCCTGCGTCCCACCGGCAGTGACGATGACTTTTTTGCCCGCGAGTTTTCCGTTCTTTCCAAGTGCCATGCGGATGTGCCCAAGAATCTCCATTGGCTCGAGCATGCGTCCCACGCCCTTCATGCCCGAGGCGAGGTGTCCGGCGGCGGGTCCAGCGACCAGCACCGAGCGAGTCTGAAGCGTTTGGAGGTTGGCTTGCGTGGCGGGGTGGTCGAACATCCCACCATCCATGGCTGGCGCGATCAGAATCGGGCAGGTCGCGGCGAGGGCGGTGACGGTGAGTAGGTTATCCGCAATGCCGTGCGCGAGTTTTGCCATCGTGTCAGCGGTGCAAGGGGCGATGACGAGCAGGTCGGCGGTTTTGCCGAGGTTGACGTGCAGCACGTGGGCTTCGTCGCCCCATAGGTCTTTGTCGGTATAAGCACGCCGACC
>JBAIYF010000744.1:0-3264 GCA_037916115.1 Anaerolineales bacterium | reverse complement strand
CCAGCCTTGAAGGCAGGGATGTATGGGTCAACATGTTCGATGGAGTCGTAGTCGTAGGGCGAGGTGAAGAAGTCGATGCCAACCTTGTCACACTCCTCCTTGAGGATGGGCGTCCAACTCTGTGAGACGGAAGCGGCGGCATACACTTCGGTGACGGATCGTTTCCAATTTGCCTGATGGCTAACCTTGGAATTCATGTGGTTGAAGCCATAGTCTGAAACGATCTTGGGCGCTTGAAAATGCTGGAACTTGGCGGCATTCGCTCCTGCTTCTTTGGCGAGGCGGATAAGCAGTTTGGCGCGATCCAGATCGCCATCGTGATTGGCGGCAATGTCCGCGATGAAGTAAGTCGGGTGGTTCAAGCCAATAGTATGGTTGTTGATCTTGAATTCCATTGAGTCTCTCCTTTTATTTTGATTTCAGTTTTGCAGCCACAGAAGCAGTGCCGTCAAAGAAAATCCGTCTTTGACTTTCTGATCCTTCAATAACTGCCGAATTTCGTTCTTTGTAAACCAGCGGACGTCTGCCACTTCATTCCTATCGAAGTCCTGCACCTGGCTGCCTGCCTTGCAAAAGACAATGTGAAATACCTGATTGGCGTTACCGTTCATCGGGTAATAAGTATAGATCAACTCATGGTCTGTGGATGTATAGCCTGTTTCTTCCAATAGCTCACGTTTGGCGGCTTCAAGGATGGACTCCCCCACTTCCATGCCGCCTGCGGGTAGTTCCCATTCCACGGTACTGCTGGCATAACGCGGAATGAGGGCAAAGATCACCTCTCCGGCTGTATTCTCCATCAGGGCGACCACGGCTTCGCGCTCAAAATCCAGCAAGTGGTATTTATCGATCACATGACCGTTGGGGAATCTCACAGTATCTTTGTAAAGGTTCACCCATCTGCTTTGATAGACAACCTCTCTTGCCAATCTCTCTGGCTTCATGATGAAGGAATACCTCCTGAAATACATGTTATCAACATGCTGTGCGGATAAAACTGTGGAAATTTGCCTTACAAGGTGGATTTATTGTGTATAAGCAGAAACCAGCCTGTGGATAAGTTTGTGGATTCTGTGGATAACTTTGGGCAATTTTGCAGGATTGTGGGAGAAAAAACAGATTTCTGTGGAAAAATATCGGCTTTTAAGGGGAAAACTGTGGATAACTGTGGGATAAATTGACGTAAAATCGGCTCCGGATGTGTCAAGAATGTTGATAACTCCGGATTTTCTGTGGGTAACCCTGTTCATGTTGTGTATAAAACTCGTTCAAACCTGTGGAAAAGTTGGGGAGATCTTCTCCCAAATCTGTGGACAACTTGCGGGTGGAAAGCCATAAATTGTTGGAACGTTTGGCAACCAACCCCGAAAATGTAACGGATTTGGGCGTAATATCGCCTTCACGCAAGTGAAACTTTCGGGCAACTTCCACACCGAACTGATATTTGCTCATGGCTTGCGGTCCCACAAGGTGATAAAGACCCGTCAACCCGCGCTTCAACATTTTGACGAGGGTTCGGGCGGTGTCGTTCACCAACATGGGGCAAAAGATAACATCGGTAAAGCCGCTCATACTTTTGTTATGACTGAGGTTGTTATAGAAAAACTCGGCAAGGCTTCGGCGCCCGCCCAGGCTCCAGCCGTAAAAATTCACACGCGCCACAAGCGCTTTGGGGTTTTCGGTCAGAACAGCCCATTCACCGTTCAGTTTTGTTTTGGCATAAACACCCACCGGGCTGGGCTGGTCTTCCTCGCTGTAGGAGCCATCCTTGCTTCCATCAAAGACCGCATCCGTGGAGATATGTACAAAAGGAATCTCGCGCTGTTTACAAGCACGTGCCACCTGGCGCGGCAGGTCTGTGTTCAGGAGTTTGGCAAAGTCTGGGGATTCCTCGCAAAGATCGAGGTCGGCAAGAGCCGCGCAATTGACGACCCAATCCGGTTTGGCTTTATTGATGACCTCTTCCACTGCGCCGGATTCAAGCAAGTCATACCGCAGGACCTTGAATGGGGCATTGGCAAGTTTCCCACGGTCCACGCCGATGATCTCATGCTCGTGCATCATCTCCTGTGCAAAGTTGATGCCGAGCAAGCCGCTTACACCGGTAACCAAAATTCGGGGCATGATTATCCTTCCAGTTTTCCCTGGGCGAATAATTCTTCGAACGGAGCAATATATTTCTTAATACCCTCCACATCAAGCCATTCGGTGTTGTTATCGCTGGAGTAGGAAAAGCCTTCGCTAAGTTCCTTGCCTTTGTCTTTCCAAGAGTAACCGAACCATGTGGCTTCGGCTGGCTGGACGACATACATTTTTTCCAGTTCGATGGTGTGGCGGGCTTCGTCTTCAGAGATGAGCATCTCATGCAGTTTTTCGCCGGGGCGAATACCAATGATCTCCAATTTGGCATCGGGCGCAATTGCACGTGCAAGGTCAGTAACCTTGGTGCTGGGAATCTTCGGAATGAACACTTCGCCGCCTTCCATCTGTTCAATGCAAGTGATGACAAAACGCACGCCCTGTTCGAGTGAAAGCCAGAAACGAGTCATGCGCTCATCGGTGATGGTGACTTTGCCAGTGGAGCGCAACTTGAGGAAAAGGGGCACCACTGAACCGCGGCTGCCGACAACGTTCCCGTATCGAACGCAGGAGTAGCGGGTCGCTGAACCCGCGGCATAGGCATTACTCTGGATCGTTAACTTCTCGGCTGCAAGCTTGGTGGCTCCATACAAATTCGCCGGGCTGACGGCTTTATCGGTGCTGACGGTGAGCACTTTCTTCACACCGGCATCCAACGCCGCTTCGACCACATTCGCCGTGCCCATGATGTTGGTCTTGATGGCTTCCATCGGGTTGTACTCACAAGCGGGCACCTGCTTGAGCGCCGCCGCGTGAACGACAATATCCACGCCGTGCATGGCGCGCACAAGACGTTCACGGTCGCGCACATCGCCGATGAAATAACGCAAACGCGGGTCGTTGAATCCGCCCACCTGCATTTCGTGCTGCTTCAACTCATCGCGGCTGAAGATGATGATCTTCTTCGGCTGTTTTTCTTCGAGCAAAATTTTGGTGAACTTCTTGCCGAAAGAACCGGTTCCACCGGTGACAAGCACTACTTGATTTTTCCAGTCCATTTAATACCTCTTTGTTTTCAGCAGTGATTAAGGCTTTGCCAAAACCACATCTTGAGTTTATTGTTTTTAGTGGCAACTCTGATTCTCAATCAATTTCTTGATTTCCAAGACAGGCTGCATATCCACA
>JBAIYF010000743.1:0-2564 GCA_037916115.1 Anaerolineales bacterium | reverse complement strand
GTGCAAACGACAGCCAACCTGCTTGGTGCTGCCATCGAACGCATGCATTATGAAGAGACATTGCGGCTGAGCGAACGCCGCAACCGTATCATTGTAGACGCGCTGCCTGATCTGCTTGTTCGGGTTGATCGTTCGGGACGGATCTTTGACTATAACGCGACTGCCTCGCATCCGCTGTATATTGAGCCGGGGAACTCCATTGGCAAAAGCCTGCAAGCCCTGTGGGGGGAGGAGATCGCGTCTAAATTACTTCCACGCTTCCCTGAGGAAACCCTTTTTACGCAGCCGCGGATCATTGAAAAATTTCAGCTGCCGGATACGCCTGGAGATTTTGAGGCACGTTTGCTTCCGATCAGCAAGATCGAGGCGTTGGTACTGGTGCGTGATATTACCGAACAGGCGCGGCTTAACCGGATGAAATCTGATTTTATAAATTGGGCTTCGCATGAGTTGCGCACACCGTTAACCGCCGCCATTTTGATGGCTGACCTGCTTAAACTGGAATGTACTCCAGAAGAGCGCGAAGAATACCTGACAACCCTTTCAAGCGAATTGAACCGCCAGAAAACATTGATCAACGAGTTGTTGATGGCGGGGCGGCTTGAGAACGGCGCGCTGCGGATCGAGGTGGTTCCAATGGACCTGCATAAGGCGTTGCAGGAGGCGATCCAGTCGATCAAGCCGATCGCAAAAAAGAAAAAGGTACGTCTGGAGTATTCGATACCGGAGGAGACCTGCACCATTTTGGGAGACAAAGGGGCTTTACAGCAGGTGTTCATTAATTTATTAAGCAATGCGGTGAAATTCTCGCCCGATGAAGGCAGTGTGCGGATTGATGTGACTTGCAGCGGCGGTATGGCGCAAATTGCCATTGCCGATAGTGGTTTGGGAATCCCCAAAGACGCCATTCCCCACCTGTTCGAACGTTTCTACCGTGCCAGAAATGTGACGACTGCAGAGATTCCCGGCAGCGGTATTGGTTTGTATATTGTTAAGACGGTTCTGGATGAATTGCAAGGCACCATTCAGGTGGATACAGAAATTAACAGAGGCACCATATTCACGGTAGGCTTGCGTATTGCGGATGGGGGATAGGTCAGGAGTTTATATCTTCGCTCCAGACTGTTACACGGTTTCTACCCCTTTGCTTGGATTGATACAAAGCCTTGTCTGCGAGAATGATCAGGTCTTCCGCATTTTGCGAATGAAATGGAAATGTGGATATTCCGATGGAGATCGTTGCAGACAGATTTGACCCTTGATATTGAATTTGAAGCTCGGTACATCGCTGCCGGAGTTGTTCAGCACGTTCAACAGCTGTTTTCAGATTTGCGCCAAACAGAGTGAGTAGAAATTCTTCGCCTCCAAAACGGCATGCAATATCGGAGCCCCTGGCCGTGTTTGCAAGCAGGTTTGAAAGGGCTTCCAGAAATTTATCGCCCACTTTGTGCCCGTATGTGTCGTTGATTTTTTTGAAATGGTCGATATCCATCATCAGAAAACTGATCGGGATGTTCTCGCGTTTTGCCCGAATTAACTCGCGTCCCAGGGTTTCATCCAGGTAGCGGCGATTGAACAACTTCGTAAGCGGGTCGCGGATGACTTGTTCCTGCAGGGTTTCTTTGAGCGTGTTGATTTCGTTGAATTGCGTTTGCAGGGTTTCGTGTGTAGTTCGTAATTCATTCTCCGCACGTGTGCGCTCGGTGATATCGCGCCCAACGGCGATGATAAACCTGTACTCTCCCTTTTCATCTTTGATTGGAGCCGCCTGATACTCAGTGGCAATTTTTTTGCCGTCTTTGCGGATCAGGTTCATGACAATTGAGGCGGTTTCTCCCTGCATGATCCGTTGAATGACATTGTTTTCACGTGCAAGGTCTTCGGCACTGTAGTAGGAAGCAGGCGCTGGCAGAGCGGCTATCTCTTCATCAGAATAGCCCGAAATTTCCCGGAAGGCTTGGTTCCAGCGCAGCGCTTTGCCGGAAGTGAAATCAAACAGGAAAAATGTGTCTGGCTGGTTATTGAGAGCATTGTTGACGAACTCTTGCTCCAAACGTAATGCCTCTTCTGCCTGCTTTCGTTCAGAGATATCTTGAAAATGCCCAATGATCAGTTCTTTTTCAAAATAGGCTGTTATTTCCACGGTCTTGACTTCACCTGATTTACAAGTAACTTGATATGCCCGTATCGGTGTGGCAGTATTGTTTTTGAGGGCATTTTCAACATCTTGTCCCCATTCTTGCAAGACCAAATTTCTATAATTTATGTCGGGGTATGCCTGAAGAGACCATTGATCGATGTTTTGAATATCCTGAAGTGTGTAGCCGTAGGTTTCTACGAATTTTTTGTTCAAAAAGATCAATTTGCCTGTGTGATCCGCCACAGCCATGGGAGTTGGGGAAAATTCAAGCGATTTTTTGAATCTTGCCTCACTTTCTTCAGCATCCTGCTTGGCTTTGACCAGTTCTACTTCAACCTGCTTGCGTTTGGTAATGTCACGCATAAAGGCGACGATGTAAGTCTCTGCCCCCATCTTAACCGGGCCGATCTTGATATCCACGGGA
>JBAIYF010000742.1:0-4440 GCA_037916115.1 Anaerolineales bacterium | reverse complement strand
TCAAGCTGTTGTAATGCCTGCTCCGCAAGCCATAGGGCTTTGGGCGAATCATTGTTGACTGCGCGAGCGATATAACTACGAATGACCTGGAAACGCCCGCGGGCATGGCTGGCTTGCGGCTCGTCCTTCAGGTTTCTTTCGGCGCGTTCAAGCAAGGGCAGTGTGCGGGAGCTGTCGTACCCGAGCCAAAGCCATGTCCATCCGAGAAAGGCGCTCAGGATGGGATGGTTTGCCAGCACATCATCGGGCAGGGACTCGATTTTACGCACGAGACCGGCAAGTTCAGCCTGTCCCCAGCTTTGACCGAGAGTACGTTCCACCAAAGAAGCGACCCGCTCCGGCTCATCCGCCGCGATCCAGTGACGGATGGCGTCGAGCAGGAAATTATTTTTCTCGAACCATTCCGCGGCGCGGCGGTGCAGGTCTGTGGCTTCGCCTGAAGCGCGGCGTTTGAGCAGATCGGCGAAGAGATGATGGTAACGATACCAATTCGATTGAGAGTCGAGCGGGATGATAAACAGGTTGGCGCGTTCCAATTCCGCAAGTATGGATTCGGATTGGTCGCTTTGCAGGACGTAATCGCATAATGCGGCGTTGAAGCGCTCCAGAATGGATGTTTTCAACAGAAACTCGCGCAAAGCCTCAGGCTGGCGCGAAAGCACTTCATCGGTGAGATAGTCTGCCACGTAGCGGTTGCTGCCCGCAAACGCAGAAATGATCTCGCTGGGATTTATGGATTTTTGCAGGGAGAGTGCGGCGAGTTGCAAACCCGCCACCCAGCCTTCGGTGCGTGCTTCGAGTGTGTGAATGTTCTCTGCGCTCAACGAAAGCCCCATGGTTTTGTTGAGAAACTGTGCGGCTTCTTCTTCGGTGAAGCGCAAGTCATCGGCGCGGATCTCGGTCAACTGTCCGCGCACGCGCCAGCGCCCGAGCGGGAGCGGCGGGTCGGCGCGGCTGATGAAGACGAGATGGATGCTGCTGGGGAGATGGTCGATCAGATAGGCGATGGCATCATGAATGGGTTGAGCTGTGATAACGTGGTAGTCGTCCAACACAAGGACAACGTTATTGCTCGAAAACTCAGCGAGGTCGTTGAGCAGGGCAACGGTCAGTTCGCGGGGGTTGGCGGAACTGGCTTCCAGCAGAGAATCCAGTGTGGGCACAGAATCAGGTTCGAGCGGACGCAAAGAAGCGGCGATGTAAGCAAAAAAGCGGCTCGGCTCATTGTCATCTTCATCCAATGAATACCAAGCCAATTTTGTTTCAGCAGAGGTTGCAATCCATGCAGAGAGCAGTGTGGTCTTTCCAAACCCCGGCGGCGCGGAAACGATGGTCAACCTGCCGTTTAAGCCTGCCTGCACACGTTCGATCAATCTACTGCGTAGAACAGATCCTTCCGTTGCAAGCGGCGGGTACAGTTTCGTCTGTAGAATTGGGAGCGACATGTGCGCAATTATAAAGGGGAATATTTTCAATTGTATCCCCCCTGCCCTTGCGGTTACTGAGGCGATACACAAAAATCAGAAATGCATCTCCGATCCAATCCTCGACCGTATCGATATCCACATCGAAGTCCCGCGTGTGGACTATGAAAAACTCAGCAGTGATAGAGTGGGCGTATCAAATGCGCCAATTCTCAAGTGCGTTCCAATCGCAAGAGATATTCAACACAACCGATTAGCCAACTCCCAATCTACCAATGTCCTATGTAACGCCGACATGCGCATCGGGGAGGTATGGCAATTTGGGGGGATTTTGTAAAGTCGAGACAAACGTCCACGCATGTCACAAAACGAACAGTTGCACTTCTCCTATCTGGACAGATACGTCAAGTAGCCAGCGCAGGCTATTGCAATTCGGGTGTTTTTATCAAAATAAGAATCAGATTATAATTGTGCAATATATCACAAATTGGGTATAAAATGTCCGCATTGATAACATTTAGGAAGCAAACATGGATACCCCACAACAGCTACATTGGAAGGTTCAGTGTAGATCCTGAAAGTTGGCATTGCCAATCTGAAGCAAGTTGAAACAGACTAAATAAGGGTTTCTTATTACCCACATAGTCTTTGACCGAATAGCAATAAACATACTTGGGCACGTTATGCCTAAAAGGAGCAATCTAATGTCTACTGAAATGTCGCTGAAACAACATCACGCACCAAATAGTTTATCTGACCGAGTTGCGCTTGCTTTCACCAAATCTGCGCGCTTCTTCGCTGACACTTTTTTTGCCCGCCGCTACGGTCACCGCGCGGTTGTTCTGGAAACGGTCGCAGCGGTCCCCGGCATGGTAGGAGGCGCTTTGCAACATTTGCGCGCCTTGCGACGCATGGAACATGATAATGGCTGGATTCACACTCTATTGGATGAAGCCGAAAACGAGCGCATGCACTTGATGACCTTCATTAACATCGCCCAACCAACCTGGCTGGAGCGCCTGATCATTCTTCTGGCTCAGGGTGTTTTCTTTAACGGCTTCTTCCTGCTCTATATTTTATCGCCGAGAACTGCTCACCGCGTCGTGGGCTACTTCGAAGAGGAGGCAGTTCATAGCTATACAGAGTACCTCCATGATGTAGACAGTGGAATAATACCCAATGTCCCTGCGCCTAAAATCGCTATTGACTATTGGAAGCTGTCACCGGATGCACGGTTGAGAGACGTGATCATTGTGGTTCGTGAAGATGAGCGCCATCACCGCGATGTAAATCATGGATTCGCCGACGAATTGTCTTAAGACCCATACACACGTCGCTAAAAATTGATATCCCCATTAATACTCGCGCCTCTGCTTTACAGCAGAGGCGTTTTATTTTCACCTTATTTAACCTTCAACACCTCTGCTGCCGCCCAACCAGAAAGCGCAGCTCCTTCGACGCGCGGACCGCCAAAGGCATCACCCGCAATCAGCAATGGAGGAGATTGATTCAATATCAGACAGGGATGGTCTTGAGCATGTCTTGGTTGCGCATATCGCCAGGCATGAACTTGAAACTCAGCAACTTCAGAACCGAGCCAGGGAGCAGCAACTTCCAGCAAGTGCTGACCCACTACTTGGCGGTCATCGTCCCAATGTTCCAAACTAAAGGCGGGCGCAGCGTGGATGGTCACTGCCGAAGCCGCTGAGATACCCTTGGCTTGATTATCGGCGATCCATGCAATCGGACCCGAATCAAGGCGTAGGAAACCAGGTTGGGGGATTTTCGACTCACCTTTCAACACTGCCATAACTGCCATGCACGGTTCATATTCCACCGCCTCAAGTTGTTCCCGTTTAGACGCTTCAAGCACCACCCCACCTGCATCCAACAACGCCAGTGACTGCGGGACAGGCGCAGTGAGCAGGACAGCGTTCGCGGCAATGGTCTCACCGTTTTCAAAGATTGCCAGCCAACGCGAATCCTCTTGTTTCAATACGGTCATCTTCATTTCTAACCTGACATTCAAGGATTTTGACAGGTGCTTGGGGACCGCCGTCATAGACTGGACGCCGCGCCAGTAAATGTGTTCTGCGTTCGTGCCACGATACCATTCTGTGACAAGACCCAGCCCCTGCCATTCACTCAACAAGGCTGCAAAGCGCGGAGTGCGAGCGGTGATGAACTGCGCACCATGATCGAAGGTGGCAGAGCCAATGCGGCGAGTGGCAAGCCGCCCACCCACGCCGCGCCCCTTATCCACTACAAGGGGATGAAAACCGCTGGCTTGCAGGTCGGCGGCGGCAAGCAGTCCTGCCATGCCTGCGCCGATGATGAGAATATCAGTGGTGAGTTGTTCAGTCATTGAAGGTCTCTTTTCTTTATGAGGTTTACTCTCCGCGCAGGGCTTCGGCAGTTTGCATGCGGCTTAGGCGCCAAGCAGGATACACCGCAGCAAGCAAGGCGGCGCTGACCGCCAGAACAAATGCCTGTACAAATGGAAGCGGCTCCATCTGCATTTGAAGCGTCCAGCCGAAAGAGCGTTGGTTAATAATGAAGATCAGGATCCACGCGAGGATGGAGCCGGTGGGCAGGGCAAGCAGACCTGCCGACATACCGAGCAGACCCGTCTCCCAAAACGTGAGGCGGCGCATTTCGGCAAGGGTCAAACCAAGCGCGCGCAGGATGCCCATTTCACGGGCTTTCTCCAGTTGCAAAGCCAACAAAGAACTTAATACGCCGATAAACGCCACCAGCGTTGTGACCAGCTGCATGGCGGTAGTAATTGCAAACGTGCGGTCAAAGATCTTGATCGCGTCGTCACGCAACGCGCCGCTGGGGTTGACCTGAATGCGCTCGAAGCCGATCAATTGCCCGCGCAAATCAGCGGTGACGGAGTCCACATCCGCAGAAGGGATAAGTGTGAGAGAAACACCGTTAAGTGTATTGTCCTTCCACAGTGAGCGATACACATCAATATCCATGCGGATCGTCCCGCGCGTGGAGGCGTAATCGG
>JBAIYF010000741.1:0-2978 GCA_037916115.1 Anaerolineales bacterium | reverse complement strand
AAGCCTCGAGATGTGACGAAAGTGATCCGGCGAAAGATTATGGAAAAAGCCTTGTCCTGGTCAAAAAACAGGATACAAGATTAAAAAACGCCGTCGCGGATGCCCTCTGGAAAGATGATGTTTTACGCGCATTGGACTATCAGGAGATAGATATTTGTGTAAAAAAAGGGGTTGTTACTTTGAACGGGCATATTTCAAGTTCGCGAAGTCAGAACAGAGTTTTGAACGCCCTCCGTACCGTTCCCGGAATTATGGGAATAAAAAACAACCTTATCTCAGACGACAAACTCACACTTGATGTGGCGTCTGCTTTGGGAAGCTTGGAACATGCGTCTGGCTGTAAGTTTTTCACTGGTGCATCCCACGGGGTGATATCCATAAACGGCACTGTCGATAACGAGAAAATCAGATTATTGGCGGAGAAATGTGCATCGGATACTCCACATACTCGCGGTGTCATTAATAACATTCAAATCCAAGGAAAGAAACAGGATGTTCAAAACCTGCCCTTTTTACAGCCTGTCATTGGGCAAACCATTTATTTTCTTGACTGGGTTTCCGCAGTTGTAAAACAGGTAATTATGAATCCCAGCAACCGGCGCGTGATCGCCATTGTCGCTCAGGGCAAATTCACCAGCCAGCAGGATGAACTAAATTCAATGAATGACGGCAGCATCTCTCCCTCGATGAAGCTTGTGATCATTCCCATGTACACAGTTCGCCATCTGACCAGAACTTCCGGGTTTCTTCACATCAAAAGCTATCAAAGAAACCAGTATATGGATTTCTTCTCTGCTCATTTTATTTCTCCTCCACAAAGTTGGATGCCTCCATATCCATACTGTCCCAATGATGTATTGTTTCCAGTGGAATACAAGGACGATCATATACAAATTGAATTCAAGTCCGATCAAGGTTCTTTTGCGGCATTATCGAAACGCACCCCACTTAGTGCGCAGCTTCTTGCCAACGATAGTCTGGGTGGATAGACATGAAAAACAGATCGTTCATTTTTAGGGTTCCTTATTGTTTCAAGCACTTAATCCATGTCAACAAGCCGGGCATGAAATTCAAATTCCCAAAGCTTCCCGTAATTGGGCCTCAAGTTGAGCTTGCTCCCATTCTGCGTTGGGAGGATTATGGCGGTCAAATGACCAATACCGCAACGCTCCAATCAATTCAGCGGGGTATGGATCAGCCCGATAACACTGTTGCTCTGGCGCTCAGATTAATTCTGGATCCATTTCCCGTGAAATTGTTGCGAATCCAACCCATGTAGCAAGAGGTAATTCTTATGTTCCCGATCGGTGATGATAATTCTGTCCGAAGGCTTGTCCCTTTGGCGGCGTATGCATTGATTGTCCTGAATGTCCTGTTCTTCCTTTTGGAAATGGGCGGTGGGGCGACTGTAAATGAATTCCAAAGCAAGATCCTTCCCGCACTTGCAAATGGACTCAACCAGCTTGTCAAAGACAACAACGCAGCAGCCCCCTTGCTTCTTCAAGCCTTCGACTCTGACAAAGACAAGACGACTCTTGCCCTGGAGCTTGAAAAAAAACTGTATCAATGATCGCGATTTCCCCGATCTCGACCTGCTGGATTCGGCTGGCGATTTCAATCCGGGAATAGATGGTGAGAAGGACTCATATTCCATAGGCTTGGGCTTCACCTGTGTTCCAGCCAGTTTTGTTGTAAATGAAAAATAAATTTATCTTGATTTACCGTCTCCCCCAAGTGGCGGAGAGAAAAATTCCCCAGCCGATGGATGCGGCTGAGGGATTTTTCTTGTACGATGAACTTGTAAGACAGATAGAAGGAGAAATCTCATGCTTACTTGGATTATCGTAATTTTGCTCATTTTGTGGCTGCTCGGCTATTTTGGACCGAATGTCTTCGCAGGCTTTCCTCGTTCGGGCAACATCATACACGTGTTGCTCGTCATTGTGGTTATTCTCGTTCTGTTAAATCTGCTGGGTGTGATTTAGATAGCTTATCTACTGATTTCACATGCCTAGAAAGGATATCTTGATGGTATACACCATTGTTCTAGTTTTAATAATTCTGTTCTTGATCGGCTATTTTCGATAAAGCCGGAACCTCAATATCACATACGACTTTAGTTGGCTGGATTGGAAAAATGACATGAATACTCTACGCCATGGTTCGTACGTTATTGCAATTTGGGTGTTGATATTCATGTTGTTGTCCCTTTCCGCGTGTGATGTTGCGACAATAACCCCTTACCCTATTAATGATAACGCAATGTTGACAACGCCGGAAATAATGAGCGCGGCTTGCGTGTCCTGTGATCAGGCAACACTGGCGGTGATTCTCACACGTGAGAAGGGGAGTGCTGATTTTCAGGCCGCAGCCACAGCCGAAATTTTGCGTGCCAATGCGCAAGCAACCTTGAATTCAGCCAATGCCACCTTAAGCGCAGCCCAAACTCAAGAACAGAACAAGACCAATATCATTGCTGCCCAGATGGCGGCTACTGCCGAAATTATCCGCGCCAACGCGCAAGCAACGTTGAATTCAGCGGGTTTAACACAAATCGCCGCGATGACCCAGTCTCAATACAACTTGCAAGTTACAGAATCTGCCAGGACACAAGAAGCAGTTGCCATACAGACTCAGCAAAATAAGAATGACGTTGCTGCCAGTACTCAGACAGCGGTTGCCAATACCATTGCCACGCAAACCCAATCTGCCGCGGCAACATCACAATGGTATACCGATCAGGAACGTCAGCGTGATGAAGAAAGACAAGTTCCCATCACATTCCTGTGGACGTGGTGTCTTCCGCTCTTTATGGTACTACTCGCAGGTTTGATCCTTTGGGGATTCAGACGCTGGCTTAGTATTCAACAATCCAACCAACGAATTCTCTCCGCACCTGTCGAAAAATTGCCAGAACCGGCAGTCACCGTCAGACCACATCGACATGATGACCTGCCGCCATATATTGATAGTAATGT
>JBAIYF010000740.1:0-2005 GCA_037916115.1 Anaerolineales bacterium | reverse complement strand
CGTTTCACATCACGGTCGCGTTGTTATGGGTCGTAGCGCTCGCATTGATCTTGTTCACTAAAAATCAGCAGAATGATCTGGCTGACATCTCATAAACAAAGACATTGGGAATTTCTTCCCTGTCAATTATTACTTCAAACCAATAAGGAGAATTTGAAATGGAACTTTTATCTGAGTTTTTCGCATGGGCTTGGGCGCGTCATCACAACGTGTTGAGCTGGTACATCCGCCCGTTGTTTATCCTCCCTTACATCTATTTTGCGTACAAGCAGAACTGGAAGGGACTCGTTGTGACCGTGATCGCACTCGCCACCAGCATGTTCTGGTTCCCTGCGCCGGAGACGGTTGACCCGATGGTCGAGCAGTTCCTGCAAGCGGAGCGTGACTATCTGCTCGGTACATGGACGTTCGGCAAAGTGTTGGGCACGCTGACCGTACCTGCTTTCTTCTACTTCCTTGCGCTGGCATTCTGGAAGCGCTCGTGGTGGTGGGGTGTGGTGGTCATCAACCTGGCGGCACTGGGCAAGATCGCCTGGAGCGTTGCGGAAGGTGGCGAGTCAGGCTGGGCCGTGCTTATCCCTGCCGTGATCGGTATGCTGGTCTGCGATGCGGCGGTGTATTTTGGTGTGAAGTTTTTGAATCAGAGAAAAGCACAAACTGCATAAACATGTGAATTTCACCCCGCCGCCTGATGGAGATTTTTCTGAATCAGGCGGCGGGGTAGGATATGACGAAGTGAAATGAATTTTATTTTTTTGAAATGGTGACCACCGCCGACATATTCCAAAGCAAACTGGGATTTGTCTCGTCCAATGCAATCGTAACCTGATAGGTCATATCGCCAAGATAAAGCCTACCCACTGTGTTGACTTCTGTGACCGTGCCGGTGAACTCTTGACCAGGGAACGCATCAAACTTGACCACGGCTGGATCCCCGACCGCGACATTTGCCACATCCACCTCTGCGAGGTCTTTGGTCTTCACGATCCATTGCGAGGCGTCGGCAACAAAGGCGACGGGGGTCATGGGCAGGGCGGGTTCTCCAACGGTCAGGTCGCTGCTGAGCAAAGTCCCATTGAAGGGGGCGCGCAGCTCGTAAAGTTCCACGGCGGCTTCGGCGGCGGCTACATGTGCAGCGGCGGCATTCAAGCGGGCTTCGGCTGCGGCGAGGATCTCAGGGTCGAGGTTTGCATCGTTCAAACGTTCCTGCATCTCCCGGGCAGACTCAAGGTTTGAAATGGCAGTTAGCAGCGTGGTGATTTCGTCGTCGAGCATTTTGTCGTTTTCTGCAAGCGCGGTTTTCAGGTTGGCATACGCTTCCTGCAGGGATGTCTTGTTGGTATCAAACTCTTCCTGTGCCTCTACGCGGTCGTGGTCATTTTTATCCAAATCCAGAACATCGTCCAATTTGTCGCGCGCGTCGCGATAATCCTTTTCGGCGATCACGTAATCATCGAGCCGTAGTTCAAGGTCGGTGGCGTCATCTTCGTTGCCGAGGTTCCAGCGGTTGGCTGCGCTTTCGTAGGCATCCTGTGCCTTCATCAATGTCTGCTCGGTTTGGGCGGAGGTCTGCAAAGCGTTGCGATACAGGGCATCGAGGGCTTGTTGGGCAAGCGTCTGCTCAAGTTGGGCGGCGGCGAGTTCCGCCTGCGCAGACTCCACACCGACCAGCTGTACGATGACATCGCCTTCTTGCACACTTTCTCCCGGTTGGAAGAAAATCTCCTTTACCACACCGCCTTGTGCGAATGCCAGTTCGGCGGAACGCTTGGGCATCAAGGTCCCTTCGGCGGTGACAGGGGCGGATGATGATACATCGGCAACCGGGTCAACTGCCGGTTCGGTCGAGTCCACTCCGCAGGCGGCGAGGAGCAGGGCGGTCAATGTGAGTAAGGAGAAGATTTTTCCATTCATGATGAACTCCTTTGTACGAACGTCTTGAACCTGAAGGGGTGACGTTGTATGTTGGTGCTTATGTCATCCCTTCGGGATTTGGAATGACATT
>JBAIYF010000739.1:0-3014 GCA_037916115.1 Anaerolineales bacterium | reverse complement strand
ACATCGCCGTTTCGATGACGCCTTTCATTGCCACATCACCCGAAGAAGAAGGTTTTGCGCGCATGCAGGTCGCATTCTATGCTTCGACTCCATCTTACAAAGCCGTGATGGATTTATACGGCTGGGGCGAGACTGCAGAGAAACTCTCCGGTTTTGCAGCCAAAGGCGAATGGCACGAAATGCCCATGCTCATCACAGATGAAATGTTGAGCGAATTCTGCCTGATGACCACGCAGGAAAACCTTGCTGCAGACCTGAAGAAACGCTTCGACGGCATTGCAGACAGAATTACGCTTTACACACCCTTCGTCCCCGGCGAGAAGGATGCGTGGTGGAAGGGTTTGACGAAAGCGTTTAATTCGTAGCCTGCGACAGTTCTACAAAAAATATTTGGCGGGTTTACAGCCCACCTTACTTTTATTGAAAAGAGACTCAACACATGAACTTCAACGATTATCAGCAGAAATCCCGCGCCACGGCGCAATATCCCGCGATTGGGCATCCTGTTATTTACCCGGCATTGGGCTTGGTCAACGAAGCGGGTGAAGTGGCGGGCAAGATCAAAAAGATATTTAGAGATAAGCAAGGCAACATCGGCGAAGCAGAACGCGAAGCGCTCAAAGCCGAACTTGGTGACGTGCTCTGGTATATTGCCCAAGTCGCCACCGAGCTTGAACTTCCGCTCGATGAGATCGCCGAAGCGAATCTGTCCAAACTGCTCGATCGGCAAGCCCGCGGCAAGATCCAGGGCGACGGGGATAACCGCTAAATAAAAAAGATGCGGAGTGTACACTCCGCATCTTTTTTATTCGGTCACCACCGGCAGCCCCGAGTCCTCCGCACCCCACTCTGTCCATGAGCCGTCGTACACTGCCAACTCTGTCAAGCCCGCCTGCTCGGCAGCCAACGCAAGCACGCAAGACGTTACACCAGAGCCGCAGCTGAAGATCAATTTTTTGTTTTTATATTGAGCGAACATCTCACGGAGAAGCGCAGGGGCTTTCATCACACCGTTACTTTGAACCTCATTAAACGGCAGACTCAGCGATCCGGGCATGTGTCCGCCTCTCAGCCCTGCGCGCGGCTCAGGCTCCCGACCGTGGAATCGTCCAGCGGACCGGGCATCCAGCACGCTGTAAGCGGAGTCGCTCAAGGCGTGGGTCACGGTTTGAGAGTCAACGAACAAGCCCGGGCGTGGATGGGAGGCGAAGTTGCCGCGCTTGGTTGCAGATGAAAGAGTCGGAGTCGTTTCGTATCCAGCTTGAATCCAGGCTGGGAGTCCGCCATCGAGCACGGCAACGTTATCATGCCCCATCGCACGGAACATCCACCAAGCGCGCGGACTGGCGTAGACGCCCACATTGTCATAGGCGACAATGGCGCTGCCTTTATTGATGCCCATCTTTTGCATTTCTTCAGTGAAGAATTCGGGCGTGGGCAGCATGTGCGGCAGGGGATTGCTTTGGTCTTTGATGAAGTTATCGAAATCAAAACGCAACGAGTTGGGGATGTAGGCATCGGCTACGACATCACCAACTGGTGTAACCGGCTTCATGCTGGCATCGAGAACGATGAGATTTTCAGCTGAACGATTTTCAAAAAGGAATTGCGGGGAGATCAATGAGTTGGTGAAGGTTAATTGGGTCATAAACACCTCATTATTTTTTGACCATAGACCATGGTCTGTCGTCTGCGGTCTATGGTCGATCTATGGCGCGGTGGCAAACAGGCACTTGAGATATGCGCCTTCTTTGTACGTGGTGGGATGATCGAGGGCATGCCCGGTGCGTTCGATCTCTTTCAGCGGACGACCCGCTTCCTGCGCGGTTTTATGAATGGTGTTGAAAAAATCTTCGGCGCTGACGCGGCTGGAGCAGGAGGCTTGCACGAGAATGCCGCCGCGTTTGAGCACGCCCAAGCCCAGCTGGGTAAGTTTGCGGTAGGCATTGAGCGCGGTTTCGATCTGCGCCTGATTCTGCGCGAACATGGGCGGGTCGAGAATGACGATGTCGAAGTGGCGGTTTGCGGTTTTCATTTGGGCGAGGGCTTCAAAGGCATCTTGATCGAGCGTTTCGAATTTTGCTTTACGAATATTTTCTCGATGTTGATTATGTTCAATATTGCGCAAGGTGGCTTGCGTGGCGGGCGTACTGAAGTCCACGCTGGTGACTTCGGTTGCGCCGCCATCGGCTGCGTAGAGGGAAAATCCGCCGGTGTAGGAAAAGACGTTCAAGACCGATCTGCCTTTGGATAAATTCCGCACCCGTTCACGATTCTCGCGCTGGTCGAGGAAGAAACCGGTCTTTTGTCCGTTAATGGGATCACACTCAAAGGTAATGCCATTCTCTTTGAACAGGATCAGGCTTTCGGGAGTCGGATCCGTGAGCGTCATGCCGTCGGTGAGACCTTGCAGGTGCTCCGTCTGTTTGTTGAGCGAGCGACTGAGTCGCAATATCGAATGGTTGAAGGTTTGAGTTTTTTCCAGCGCAGAAAGAACGTCGTTGAGGTGTGGAACCCAGGCAGGCGTATACAGTTTGAGGACGAGCGTTTCGGCGTAACGGTCAATGACGATCCCGGGCAGTCCGTCATTCTCGCCGTGGACAAGTCGATAGCCATTTGTGTCTTGTTTGCTGAGCGGTTTACGAAGGTCAGCAGCCGTTTTTATTTTCTCTTCGAACCAGTTTGCATCAATGGTTGCTGGTTTTCCCTTTTGTAAAATGCGCACACGGATCGTTGACGTGGGGTCGTACAAACCGATGGCGAGGAAGCGGCGTTTGTCGTCAAAGATAACGGCGAGGTCGCCGGGAATGCCTTCGCGGCTTTGTTCGGTGATGGATTGGTCGAAGACCCAGGGGTGTCCATGTTTGAGGGCGCGTTCGCCGGGAGCGGTGATACGCAAGGCAATGCGTTGCGGCGAGGGGGCGGGGAGTTGCGAAAGAATAGCGGAGACTTCCATCATTGAGAGTACGGGTATCTTACTATAACTCTCTCCTTGCCATACAAAAGCCGCATCT
>JBAIYF010000738.1:0-4285 GCA_037916115.1 Anaerolineales bacterium | reverse complement strand
AGCCGCACTGGAAGTGGGTGCTGGGATTTCTCATCACCATCGGTCTGGTGTCTTCGCTGGATGCGTATTTTACGTATCTGAATAAGCAGATCGTGGACCAGGGCATTCAACTGGCGGATAAGGCATTCATCACCCGCATTGCCTGGATCTATGGCTCATTTCTGCTGATGCAGTCGGTGTTCGTGTTCACGTTTATTTACCTTGCCGGTGTGCTGGGTGAACGCGTGCAATACGACCTGCGCAAGCTGCTCTTCAATCACCTGCAAGACCTGTCACTTTCATACTACGCCCAAAACGCAGTGGGACGTCTCATCGCGCGCGTCACATCGGATACAGGGCGCGTCTCCGAACTGGTAACCTGGGGTATCGTGGACAGCGTCTGGGCGTTGATGAACATCATCACTTCCCTGACCTTCATGGCAATCATCAACTGGCGACTGGCGTTGATCGTGTCGATCATCATCCCGATCATGATCTTCGTAGCGACCAAGTTCCAGAAGTACATCCTGCTGGAATTTCGTACCACACGCCGCACCAACTCGAAGATCACTGGCGCATACAACGAGAATATTCAAGGTGTGCGGGTCGTCAAGGCTCTCGGACGTGAAGATGCGAATCTGGTCGAATTCCAGAATTTGACCACGACCATGTACCGCTCATCCTATCGCGCGGCGTGGCTTTCGGCGCTCTTCCTCCCTACCGTGCAGATCATTGCTGCTTTCGCATTGGGAGCCATCGTCTGGTATGGCGGCGTGGAAATTTCGACCGGCTTCATCACCATTGGCGGGATTCAGGCATTCGTTTCGTACCTGACCTTCATGATGTGGCCTGTGCAAGACCTGGCACGCGTCTATGCTGAGATGCAGCATTCCATTGCTTCGGCGGAGAGAATCTTCAAACTCGTAGATACCAAGCCCGAGGTCCATAACCGAGCCGATGCCGTAGAGGCACAGACGCTGCTGGGCGAGATTGAATTCGACCACGTGGACTTCTTCTACGAAGACCGCAAACCTGTATTGACCGACTTCACGTTGAAGGTCAAGCCTGGGGAGATGATCGCGCTTGTCGGTCCAACCGGAGGCGGCAAATCCACGATCGTGAATTTGCTGTGCCGCTTCTATGAGCCGCAGAATGGCTCCATCCGCATCAACGGACGGGACTACACCCAGTATACGTTGGAGTCGATCCATAACAAGATCGGCATTGTGTTGCAAACTCCGCATCTATTCTCAGGGACGGTGCGGGAGAACATCCGCTACGGCAAACTGGACGCGACCGATGCCGAGGTGGAAGAAGCCGCGAAGGTGGCTGGTGCGCATGATTTCATTGGCTCATTGGAGAAAGGTTACGAGCACAATGTGGGCGAAGGCGGCAACCTTTTGTCTGTTGGGCAGAAGCAATTAATTTCGCTTGCACGTGCAGTGCTCGCCAAACCAGAACTGTTCATCATGGACGAAGCGACTTCCAGTGTAGACACGCTGACCGAGGCGCTTATCCAAAAAGGCATGGAAGCGCTGATGAAGGGACGTACGTCCTTTGTGATCGCGCACCGCCTTTCGACCATTCGCCGCGCCAATCGCATTCTCGTCATCGAGAACGGTCGCATTGCAGAACAAGGTACACACGCTGAACTCCTGCGCGCGCGCGGACATTACTACCGCCTGTACACCCAGCAGTTCCGGCACGAATTGGAGGTGCAATACGGTGTTACTGATGAAGCAATAAAAAACGAGCGCGAAGGTGTAAGCGCAGACTCCGTGATGGTGAAGCGCGACTCGGTGGCAGCAGATTAATGCCCATAAAGGTCTGCAACACCTTTATGATCTAAAAGTCAAACGCCCTCTGAGGTTTTATCTCAGAGGGCGTTTTGCAAAGACAATCTCTATTTCAACCAACAAGGTTTGTGACGTTCATCCGCCCTTTCCATGCCATTGCGCCAGATGCGCCCACAGGCATAATCACTATAATGAAATCAGAACTGGAGGACATTATGCAAACCCAAGCCATAGTAACCCGCCGCGAGATCTGGGTGGATATGCTCATGTATCCGCGCCACACGCTTCCCACTGCCTTTGCGCCTGCGCTCATTGCCGGGGCATTGGCATATCACGATGGCGTCTTTCTTTTCCCGGCTCTGTTCGCCGCCTTAATGGCAGGCTGGCTCATCCAACTCGGTGGTGTCATCACCGACAATTACAACAACCTCATCCACCATCCCGACGACCGTGAACACGCCAAATTCGTACAGGGATTGCGCCAGGGCTTGGTGACCCTCTCCGAACTGCGGACTGCCATCATTGCCTGTTACCTCGTTGCAATCCTTTTCGGTCTCTACTTGGCGCGCCTCGGCGGCTGGACTGTGGTGCTGATCGGCATTACAAGCATTCTCGCCAGTTTGGCTTACTCCACCAAACCCTATCCCCTTGGCGACCATGCGCTCGGCGAACCGTTGTTCTTCCTTTTCTTCGGTCTGGTTTCATTGGCAGGATATTACTTTGTGCAAGCCATCGCCTTTGGCGCCGCCCCCTTCACCATTCCCGTTCTCTTTGCCGGGCTGGGGGTCGCCGCCCTCACCACCAACATCCTCGTCATCGACAACATCCGCGATATGGACTTCGACAAAGCGAAGAACGAGATCACCATCACTGTACTTATTGGACGTAAATGGAGTTTGGTGGAATATTGTGCCCTCTTTGGGGCAGCCTATATTTTTCCATTTGTATTATGGTTTCAAGGCTGGTTCGGCTGGGGCATCTTCCTCACATATCTTTCCATCCCTTACGGAATCAACGTCGCCCTAAGTCTCATCCGCTCGCAAACATTTGAGGAAAGAATACCTCTCACCCCGCGAGCCGGACAGGTACTTCTTCTTTATTCGTTTTTGTTCTCAATTGGGGTATTACTCACTTAACTGCACAAGACAAAAAAAACTACTTCCCCTCACGCCACCAATGGACACGGTTTCGCCCCATGTTTTTGGAGGTATACATCGCTTTATCCGCACGGTCTAATAACTCATCGAGAGATTTGCAAGTACTGTCATACTCAGCCAAACCCACGCTGACAGTGATCATATGCATGTGCTGGGCGTCATCCGTGTCAGGATCATGCACAAACTCTGAACGCTCAATCGCCTGACGCAAGCGGTCTGCCACTTCAATGGCATGATCGATCCGGGTATTCGGAAGAACAACAGCAAATTCCTCCCCGCCCATGCGTCCAAAAATATCGTCTGTACGCAAATGTTTTTTGCAGATATTCGCCGCCATGGTAAGGACAGTGTCACCCAACTTATGCCCGTGACGGTCATTAAAGAGTTTGAAATCATCCACATCCAACTGGATCACCGAAAGAGGCACATTGGAATATTTTGCCTTGAAAAATTCCGTTTCCGCCAATTCAAAGAAACGGCGACGGTTTAGAATACCCGTCAACGGGTCGGTATTTGCCAACTGCTGAATGGAATTGAACAGACGCGCATTCTCAATTGCAATGGCAGCATGAGAAGCGAGCAACTCAAGCAGGTATTTGTCGTCGTAGTTGTAGGCATTTTCCTGATACGATTGCGCCGAAACCATGCCATAGATCTCCCCGTGAAGGATCATGGGGACCGCCAAAATAGCCTTTGTCAAATCCTCCTCGGTTGACCCGTACAATTCAAAATCGATACCGCTTTTTTCAAGTTCCTTTTCGCTATTGAATAGCAGAGATCGCTTGGTACGCACGATCTCACCAGCCAGTCCGTGATCTGCCACATAGCGGTTGGTGAATATCCGCTTCCCAGGATGCTCAATGGCAAAAATGGGGACGATTTCGTTCGTTTGCAATGCGTATCCATCGATCACAAAATCATTGCATGGCATCACTTTTGAGACCGTTTCATACACCACCTGACACACACGCTCCATTTCGAGGCTGGCATTGATGGCATTCACCGCCTGATGTAGGATCTTAAGCCGATCCACAAATTCTCCCAATGCCTCCTGCGCCCATATACGTTCCAATGCCCCCGCACAGTGGCTTGCAAGATTCTTCAACGCAGTCAAATGCTCGTCTGAATATGCATTGGATTTATAGCTTTGAATCGACATCACCCCAATAATGCGCTTGTCAGTGCGGACTGGCACGAACATTTGTGAAAGAGTCCTTTTGCTTCTGTCGCCAAAAGAAAATTGCGGCTCGATCTCAAAATGTTTATCATAAGCAGACATGAACTCCCCGTACTCAATCGCCTTGAGCATATTGTCGCTTGCCTGCAAAGGTGTGGCATTCACCTGTTCAACAT
>JBAIYF010000737.1:0-4787 GCA_037916115.1 Anaerolineales bacterium | reverse complement strand
GTGGATATGTCTGCGATACGGGTGGTGGGCGGCTGGTTACAGCGCTATCGCCCTGTCAGTGACCGGGTCAATGTGCCGGTGATTCTCGAAGAGTTTGCCGCCACGATCCGCGAAGAATTGGATTATGTCTCAGAGGGGAAAAATGCCGAGAAGTTTGCGACCAACTTCAAGGACGATGGAAGCGTTCATGTCCCGCGTGTGGTGTGGACTCGTACCAGTCAACGGGTGCTCACGTTGGAGGATGTCACCGCCATCAAGATCACGGATTACGAAGCCATTACCGCGGCAGGCATTCGTCGTACTGATGTGGCGGAACGCTTATTCGCCACGTATCTGAAGCAGATTTTTGAAGATGGTTTCTTTCATGCCGACCCTCACCCGGGCAATTTATTCGTCTCGCCGCTGCCAGAAAAGAATGAGGACGGTTCGACGAAATTCCGCCTGACCTTTATTGACTTTGGCATGGTGGGGCGCATGCCCGATAAACTGGTGGAAGGGCTGCGCGAAGCGGTCATTGCTATTGGACTTCAAGATGCATCCCGCCTGATTCGGGCATATCAGACCCTTGGGGTGCTTTTGCCATCTGCTAATACGAAATTGCTCGAAGAAGCCAGCGCGCAAGTCTTTGACCGTTTTTGGGGCATGAGCATGAACGAACTGCGTAGCATCCGCCATGATGAGATGATGAAATTCGGGTTGCAGTTCCGTGAGTTGTTGTTGTCCATGCCATTCCAATTGCCTGAAAACCTTTTGCTGCTTGGGCGCACACTTGGCATCCTTTCGGGGATGTGTACCGGATTGAATCCAGAGTTCAACCTATGGGCGCAGGTTGGTCCCTATGCCAAGAGATTGACCGAAGGCGAAGGCGGTTCGGTTTTCGATACGTTCTTAGAAGAGGCGGGTGAATTTTTCAAAACCCTCATTGCCATTCCCGGCAGGGCGGAGCGCGTGCTGGGTCGCATCGAACGCGGACAGTTGAACGTGGAAGCGCCGCTGGTCAATTTGCAGATCAGCTATCTGGAGAGGTCGGTCAACCGCCTGACGGGTGGAATTTTCTTTTTGGGCTTGCTGCTTGCTGGTGCGATTCTGTATGACAGTCAACCCGTATTGGCTCAAGGCATGTTTACGGGGGCGGGGCTGGCTTTGTTATACACTTTATTCCTTGCGCGGGGGAAACGCCCGTTTCGGTAGAGAAATATCTCGTTGGTTGTGATGGCATCGCATATTGAAAATCACAAAACGGAAAGCCTATAATGAATATGGAAGGACGGTTTCGATGCCAACCAAGGCCATGCTTGATAAAGAAAACGCAGTTTTGAAAAGACGTATTGCCAGGCTGGAAAAGATGATTGCAGCAGAATTGTCTGTCAATAGTAAACAGCCGGGGGCTAAGACCATGCCGCGTAAACAGGCGGATGAAGAACGCAGATCATATCGCAAGCATCTAGAGGACTTGGTTCGGGAACGTACCAGAAAATTAAAGAACGAGATCACCGAGTGTAAACGTGCAGAGCATGCACTGCTTGAGAATAATGCATATTACCGCACCATCGTTGAAGCCGCGAACGAAGGTATCGTGATGGCTTATCCGTATGGAGTATATTATTTTGTAAATCAGCAAATGGCAGATATGCTGGGGTACCCTGTGGAGGAAATTCTGGGTAAATCAAGCATTGATTTTACGTTTGAGAACTGGAAACCGCAGGTTTACCAGGCGCGCCAGGTACTTCAAAAGAATGCATCCGTTCATGGTGAGTTCAAGTTTCGCCGCAAAGATGGTTCGGTGTTGTGGACGCTTTACAATGCCACGCCAGTTTTTGATCAACGTGGAAAACATATTGCCAATTTTGCCCTCCATACAGATATCACTGAACGTAAGCATGCCGAGCAGCAGCTTCAGGTTCTATCCCGTCAATTGATTGAGGCGCAGGAACAGGAACGCCGCGCCATCGGACGCGAACTGCACGATGAGATCGGGCAGGTGTTGACAGGTCTAAAGATTCTATTGGAGACAGCCGCATATGTGCCGGTGGAGATCATGCCCGCCAAATTGGAGCAAGCGATTGACATTACGAGAGAATTGCTGGAACGTGTCCGCGACCTCTCGCTGAACCTGCGCCCGCCCATCCTCGACGATATGGGACTGTTCCCTGCGTTGCTGTGGCTCATTCAAAACTTCATGAAGCAGACATCTATTGATGTCGATTTTGTCCATCATGGCTTGCAAGGACGGCGATTTGCCTCTGCCGTTGAAACCGCCGTGTACCGGCTTGCGCAGGAGGCGCTGACAAATATTGCCCGTCACGCGCAAGTGAAACAGGCGCATCTCAATATTACCTGCAATGAGACCCGGATCGAATTTGTTGTGAAGGATGACGGTAAAGGGTTTGATATGGAAGAAAAGCTTGTACCGGGGCAAACTGTAGGACTTAACAGCATGCGCGAGCGGGTTCGCTTATTGGGCGGCAATTTTTCGCTTAAGACTCGGCAGGGGCGGGGAACAACGTTGAGGATTCAGATTCCTCTGGAAGGCTCTGGGGAAGGGATGTGAACCATGACAACACGGATATTTCTGGTAGAAGATCACCAGCTTGTCCGTCAGGGAGTGCGGATGCTCCTTGAGGCAGAAGCAGGCTTTGAGGTTGTGGGTGAGGCGGGGAATGGAGTTGATGCTGTTGAGGCGATTGCCCATCTCCAGCCGGACATACTGATCATTGATGTAGTCCTGCCAGATATCAACGGCATGGAAGTGGCGCGTGAAGCAATACAGCGTTTGCCGGGGGTGAAAGTGGTGATGCTTTCCATGTATGATAACGCGGCTTACGTGCAGCAGGCATTTGAGGCGGGGGCAGTTGGTTATGTGCTTAAGTCTTCCACTGGCGCCCATTTGATTCAAGCCGTTCACAAGGTTATTACAGGCAAGCCCTATCTTAGTCCGCCGCTGAATTTTGAGGCATTGGAGGAATATGCCCAATATTCACACCGCACCAATGGGCAATTGACCGAACGTGAACGCCAGGTGTTGCAAATGGCGGCGCAGGGAATGGGGAATCCTGAGATCGCCCGGCGGCTTTCACTCAGTGTGCGCACAGTGGAGATGCATCGTGCGCATGTGCTAAAAAAATTAAATCTAAAAAATCAAACCGAGTTGGTGCGTTACGCCCTGGCGCATGCCCTGGTGGAATAGCTTCAAAATACGGTACGCGTACGAATGGAGGCAAACCTACTTGCCTGCTATCCTCCGACGGCTGTAAGCAAGCAAGTCTATATTGTTTCGAACAATTCAGCGAGCAAAATTCAAAAAAAACATATTTCATGACAACAAAAATATTATTAGTGGATGATCATCACTTGATCCGCCAAGGCGTGCGGGCTTTGCTTGAAAGTGAAGGGGGATTTGAAGTAGTGGGCGAAGCCGGTGATGGTCCTCAAGCTCTTAGATCGATTGTAAACCTGCGTCCGCATGTTGCTATTGTGGATGTTGTTCTGCCGGGGATAAATGGCATTGAGGTTGCGCGCCAGATCAAGCATCGCCTTCCCACCTGCAAGGTGGTTATGCTTTCCATGTATGACTCGGCGGGCTATGTATTTGATGCTCTGCAGGCAGGGGCTTCGGGGTATGTATTAAAGATGTCTACCGCCGAAGTTCTTGTCTTTGCCATTCATGAAGCCCTGGCTGGGCGCACCTATCTCAGTCCACCGCTGGACGAGATGGACTTTACAACATATGCCCGCCGCCAGGAAGATATACCCGATGAAGATCCATATGATGTTCTCACCGAACGCGAACAACAGGTCTTTCTGATGGCTGCCAAGGGCGCTAGCAACCCTGAGATCGCTGTTCTGTTACAGTTGAGCGTCCGTACGGTGGAAATGCATCGCGCAAATATGTTGAAAAAGTTGAACCTGAAGAGCCAGACCGAGCTTGTGCGTTATGCTATAAAACGCGGTCTTGTAGATTGATCGATACCATTAAGCTTTTAAACTTTTTGCAAAGATGTTCCATTTGCATATAAAACACCCGGTCTTTAAGACCGGGTGTTTTGCTTTATGAGGATTTTTCTTCCGTCTTTTTGATGGCGGCATCGATCAGGCTGCGGAAGGCGAGGAGCATTTCCCTGCGGGCAGCGCGGCGGTGTTCGCGATAGCCGGGCGGCATCATCGCCTCGAAGGTCTTCTTCATTTCTTCGCGAGCGGCTTTCATATGCTCCAACGTCTCAGGCGGAAGTTTATCTCTCATGGATTTGCGTTTTTCTTCGCTCATGGGTCACTCCTTGTTCTCTTCAAATTATAGCACCAGACTATTAACGACTGATTCGAACATCATTAAACAAATTCCCGCCTCGAGCTGAGCATCGGGGCGGGAAAGGGTGATTCTGTTTTGGCTTTAGCTGCTACACCTGGCGTAATAACCGATTCCGACTGAGTCAAGAAAATTACAACTCTTATTGTTGTCAGTATCAAATTCGTAATCTTCAAAAGGATCGGGGGCGTATATATCACCTTCACTTGGTGTTGAACCTGGGCAATGTGTTGTGAAGGGTTTCCAGAAAAGACTATTTGTGTCCTCGCCAATATTGAACACAGTGTAGCAGGCGCCGCCGCCAACCGACCCGCCGCTGGTGGGACGCACAAAGGTGTAGAGGGTGAAGCCGCCCAGGCTGATGGTGATGTTTTGCGCTTCAACCCGGCGTGAAGTGGTGCAATAGACCAGGTCGCCTTCGACCTTGCAGGATAAGCCGTACTTCTCATCACCGAGGAAAACGTTGCCGTTCTTCAGGCTCTTG
>JBAIYF010000736.1:0-1929 GCA_037916115.1 Anaerolineales bacterium | reverse complement strand
GGTTGAGGCTGCTCGGATTCAAAGGTATCTAGCCTCAATTTGCTTTCTACAAGATAACTTTTCAATAAAAACAGATGACATTTTCGCAGTCATCTGTTTTTATTTAGGAGAAATGTCCTACCAACATGATGTAAAGAATGCCGGTCTAAACCCTTCAAAGTAACATAGATTACTGGAGGATTCTCATGACCGACCCAAAAATTATCGTGTACGGCGCATATTGGTGTCCCGACTGCCGCCGCTCCAAGAAATTCCTTGGCGAACAATTCATTCCATTCAAATGGGTGGATATTGAGCAGGACAAGGAAGCCGAAGCGGTTGTCGTGAAAATGAACAACGGCAAACGCATCATCCCCACCATTGTTTTTGAAGATGGTTCTTTTCTTGTCGAACCATCCAACGCGGAACTTGCCAAAAAACTCGGGCTCACGACCGAAGCGAAAAAATCATATTACGACCTTATCATCATCGGCGGAGGACCAGCAGGGTTGACGGCTGCCATCTACGCCTCACGCGAAGGCGCAGATGTGCTCCTCATCGAACGGTCTGGACTGGGCGGGCAGGCGGGCATTACCGTTGGGTTGGATAATTTTCCCGGCTTCCCCGAAGGCATCAGCGGACAGGAATTCTCCGAAAGAGTAACCGAACAAGCCAAACGCTTCGGCGTAGAAATCTTACAAGCTGTGGATGTGGAACGACTTGAAGAAGAAAACGGCTATCACGAAGTTTATACCTCAGACGGCAAACATTATCATTCATGCGCCGTTCTTCTCGCCACGGGTGCATCTTATCGCAGGCTTGAAGTCCCCGGCGAGGATGATTACATTGGTGCAGGCATCCACTTCTGCGCCACGTGCGACGGTCCATTTTACAAGGGAGCAAAGGAGATCGTGGTTGTTGGAGGCGGCAACTCTGCCGTGGAAGAAGGCTTGCACCTGACACACTTTGCCGAAAAAGTAACCCTGCTCGTGCGCGGAGACAAACTTACTGCCAGCCAGATCGCAGTGGAAAAGGTCAATGAGCCAAACTCCAAGGTACAGGTGAAATACAACACCGTGGTGGAAGCTTTCAATGGTCAGGACTCAAAACTAAAGTCCATTAAGACGCGTGACATAAGGACGGGAAAGTTCGACGAATTGAATCCCGCCGCCGCATTCATCTTTGTCGGGCAGCAACCAAATAGCGAATTCGCAAAAGGCTATCTTGAGACAGACCCTTATGGCTTTATTCTGACAGGACACGATCTCGAGCATGCATCCCAAAAATCAAACGCCTTGCCGTTCGAAACTAGCGTGTCTGGTATTTTTGCCGCAGGCGATGTCCGCCATGGGAGCACAAAACAGGTGGCATCGGCTGTGGGTGAAGGCGCAGCAGCGGCTATAGCTATCCGGGAATTTTTACGGAGTAAATGATCTAGCTACCAGGCAGCCCTGCCCCCATCCACAGACAGGGCTGCGCCCGTGATAAATGAGGCTTCATCTGAAGCGAGGAAAGCCACAGCGTTGGCAACTTCTTCGGGTGTGGCGATCCGGTTCATGGGGTGGCGTGAAGCGAATTTCGGGCGCTGAAGGTCCACGCCGCCCAAGTCTTCCATTTCTTTTTCAAGCAGAGGCGTATCGACACTGCCCGGGCAGACACAATTGACGCGGATGTTTTGTGCTGCATGGTCGATCGCCATGGCACGGGTCAGGTTGATTACACCGCCTTTTGCCGCGCAATATGCCGCCACCCCGCCCACCAGCCCGAAGATCGAAGCATTGTTGACGATAGCCCCGCCGCCGTTTTTGACGATGTGCGGAATGGCGTACTTCGACATTAGAAATGTGCCCTTCAAGTTGGAATTCACGGTGGCATCCCACTCATCCTCGCTGGTATCCACCACATTTCGATTGACGTGAATAATGCCGGCATTGTTGAACAAAATATCCA
>JBAIYF010000735.1:0-3276 GCA_037916115.1 Anaerolineales bacterium | reverse complement strand
CTGAACAGCCTGTGACCATCTTCGAACTGACCGGACCAGCCGCAGTTCGCGAAGCGGAACTTTCTGGTCTGGCATGGTATGGAGAAACCCTTATCCTCATGCCGCAATATCCCGAAGTTTTTGGTGAAGGTGATGGTGCGCTCTTTGCCCTTCCCAAAGCAGCTATTATCTCGGCACTGGAAAAAGGTACACCTGTTGAACCGACACCCGTTACCTTTAACGCTCCAGGCTTGAAAGAATCTATCCCGAATTTCCAAGGATACGAAGCCATCGTCTTCAACGGCGACCAGGTCTTCCTAACCATCGAAGCCGGTGAAGGGACGGATATGCATGGCTATCTTGTCTCCGGTCAAATTTCTGAGGATGGGAGCGAAATCACGTTAGATACGTCCAATGTTGTTGAAATCCCGATGGCGTTCCCTTCAGATAATCACACAGATGAAGCGATCCTCATCATGGGTGATTCGGTGATGACCTTCTTCGAGATCAACGGCACAGATTTGAACGCGGCTCCAACAGCGCATGTCTTTGATTTCAATTTGAATCCACAAGGGACTGTTTCTTTCCCGAACATCGAATACCGTGTCACCGATGCCGCGGCAGATTCGGGCAATAATTTCTGGGTTATCAACTACTTCTTCCCTGGCGATACAGACCTTACCCCCAGCATAGACCCGCTCGCAGAGAAATTCGGCGAAGGTCCCACACATGCACAACAGGCACAGGTGGAACGCCTTGTTGAAATGACCTACTCCCCCAACGGCATCACGCTGACAGACACAGCCCCAATTCAGCTAACACTTGACGGTGAAAACGCCCGCAACCTGGAAGGTCTGGCGCTTTTAGATGACCAGGGATTTTTGCTGGTCACAGATAAGTTCCCGTCTACATTGTTGATGTTTGTAGCAAAGCCTTAATGTAAATCTCCGCAAGAACGCTAATAATAAGAAAGAGAACAAATTCCTGATGCCTTTGGGCATTTCGAATTCAATTCATTATTCCTTCAAAATCATTCTCACAAAGCCGAGATTCCATGGCCAGAATTCCATTTTCTGAGGTTCTGGAAAGACCCAAGATCATAAAAGCCCAAGGCCTGCAAGTTGACCTTCCATCCCAGCCTGTCCGATATTATCGTCATGGCTGGCAATCATGGTCTTTGGCAGCATGGACCGACCCAAGCCCGATCCCTGTGCCCAAACCTGCCATCTTTCATCCGCTGCAAGTGGATGTGGAGTTCGTCTATAAAAAATACCTGAATGGTTCGTGGCTGGGTGCAGTGGAATTTGCGGATGGAAATGTCCTTTTGGTTGGGGCGCTTGCCACAGACGCGATCGTATCCCTCGTCAAGGATCAGCTCAAAGGGCGGAGTGAGGCGGATGAGATCGAGTGGTTCATCGCATTCGGACGGGAACAAGTCGTTTTTGATGAATATGCCGAACAGTTGGGAATCCGTTTTGGCAAATTAACAAAGAGGGATGCCCCGCGTGTTTGGTGTTCGTGGTATAGCTTGTATTATGCGATCAATGAAGTAAAGCTTCATACGATCTTTGACGAGATCGGCAATCTGCCATTTGATGTTTTGCAGGTGGATGATGGCTGGCAAGTGGACATTGGCGACTGGGAGGCGAACCATAAATTTCCGTCGGGTATGCAGGCGTTGGCAGAGAAAATAAAGTCTACAGGCAGAAAAGCCGGGCTATGGCTTGCGCCGTTGATCGCCACCCGATCATCACGCCTCTTTCGTGAACATCCTGATTGGTTTCTGCGCAAAGAAAACGGACATTTGGCATCGGCAGGATTTAACTGGGGCGAACGGTTGTATGCGCTCGACACAACGCGTCCTGACGTGACCGAGTGGTTGGTTGCGCTCATGAAACAGGTTCGCGCCTGGGGCTTCGACTATCTCAAGTTGGACTTTTTATACGGCGGCGCGTTGAAGGGAAAGCGTTTCAAAGACATACCGCGTGAAGCCGCATACCGTGAATGTCTGCGAACCTTGCGCGAAGCAATGGGTGCGGATGCCTTCTTTCTCACCTGTGGAACGCCCATTCTCCCAGCCATTGGGATATGTGACGCGATTCGCATTGGTCCGGATGTTGCTCCGTATTGGGAACGCTATCACGATGCGTATCTGTTCTACAACCCCACCATTCCCGGCACAAGGAACGCTATCCGCACCACGCTTCATCGTTTATGGTTAAAGCCCTTGTTCCACATCGACCCTGATATTGCCTATTTTGAAACCAAAGGGAATTCTCTAACTCACGAGCAGAGGAAACTTCTGCACGACCTTGCACACATCTGTGAGTTCAAAGCGACCTCCGATCTACCGCATTGGATGACAGAAGATGAGCACGATGAACTGCGAGTCTTTTTGGATACACAGCCGAACGTCATGCAAGCAAGCCGCTATGTTTTTCATATTGATGATCGTATCGCGGACTTCACATCTGCCGTTGAACTTCCCAAAGTCCCTAAAGGATTGACGGCACTATTTGGCAGACTCATAGGCTGGCTGGGAGGCAGGTATTCCATCCTGCGGATGTATAAGATATTGGACCTTGGGAGATTCAGGAAGAGACGTTCTACCTGATTATGACATTCTGCGAAGGGTATTTGAAAGACAACATGTTAAAATAAATTCTATGTCGATAAAGAATTAACCGCCAAGCACGCAAAGAACACCAAGAAAAAGGAGGCCAAGATGGCGAATGATATTGAGGCAATCGCAAAAGATGTTGTTGACGCTGCATTCAAGGTTCACAAAGAGTTTTGACCCGGGTTATTGGAATCAGCATATCAAGCCTGCCACACCTATGAGTTGCGCAAACGGAGCAGAGTCGTTCAAACTGAGTTGAAATTACCCGTCCTGTATGACGGACAAGAATTTGATGGAGGTTATCGAATCGACGAATTAGTGGATGGTTTGGTAATCATAGGAAACAAATCTGTCGATGCAGTCCACCCAATTCATATGGCTCAACTGACTTACATGAAACTCAAGAACGTCAAACTCGGCTTTCTGATAAACTGGAATGTAAAGTTAATAATAAATGGAATTCAAAGGGTAGTCCTTGGTCTTGACGAGTCACCATCGCGAGCAAACTTCCTCAAAACATCTTCGCGCCCTTAGCGTACTTCGCGGTTAATTATTATGTCTTTCACCCCTCGCCCATCTCAACAACAGATCCTCCGCTATACCGGTGGCAGGCTTGGCATTGCCGCCGTACCCGGCGCTGGCAAAACACACATCCTCTCGGCACTCGCGGCAAAACT
>JBAIYF010000734.1:0-1660 GCA_037916115.1 Anaerolineales bacterium | reverse complement strand
AGCGAACGGCTATGTGCGCGTCTTCCTCGATGAAGGAGAAGAAATGAAAAGTCTTCTCGCGCAGATTCAGAAATCACGCAAAGATGATTTTGTAGCAGACCTGCTGGTGGCATTTGGCGCGCCCGTCCACATTGATCAATCTTCTTTGATCGAACCGTTGACCGAGCGCGAGATCGACGTGTTGAAGTTGATTGCGGAAGGGATGTCGAACCCGGAGATCGCCGAGAAACTTGTCCTTTCGGTGGGCACGGTCAAGACGCATGTCAAGCATATTTATGGCAAATTGAATGTGGATGACCGCGTGAAGGCGGCGGGCAAGGCGCGTGAGTTGGGGCTTATCTGACCATCCAGACCAACACATGAAGCGCCACACTTGCGATTGTGCTGGTGACGGAAAGCGTCGTGCGTGTTTTGATTTGCGCCGCGATTGAAACCAACGTACACAGCCCCGCCGCTCCCCACAAGCCGACCAGCGGCGTTGCCGAAGTGGGTAGACCGAACCCCAGCAAGGTGATATCGGTGGTGGTGACAAGGCGATAGAACCAGAAAAGCGCGGCACGGTGGAGCGCGGCGCTAAGAGATGGAAGAACCGCCGCCCATGAACACATTGAGTTGAATTTCAGGGCGAAGGCAAGCGCTTGAATTACTAAAATCAACATACCCAGCGCGATACCCGCCGCCAGCAATGGATTTTCGGTTTGCAGGACTGCGCGGTTGACCCAATAGACAAGCCGGGTCGGGAGAATATCATTGCCAATGGTGACAAAATCCAACCGTGATAAATTTTGCAGGCAGGCGCTATCAGGCGCTTGCGATGGCGACTGAATGAAACTCGCCGCCAGTTGATTGGCGCAATTGCTCTGGTCTTGTACGGCATGACCAAAATAGGGGAGTTTATAGAAGTAACTGTTGGAGAGATTCTCCGCGGCGGCTTCGGTGAACAAAGGCGATGTGACGGGGTCATACTCACCCGCCAACACCAGCGCGGGGATGTCGCTCATCACGGCTTGATTCTCGCTTGCATCTGCCACGCCCGCGTCCCACATCGCACAGATGGCAGGCTCGGAAATGGACGGCATGAAATTCGCCAGCGCAGGATACTGACTGGCAAGCTCCTTTTGTGTTTCGGGGTCATTGAACGGGAATTCTTCGCGGCATTCTGCCGAGTAATACATGCCTTGCGCACGCGCGAAGATATTTTTGAAGCCTTCCTGTGCCACGGGTTGAATCACATCCGTGTTGCCGCGATAAAGCTCTTCGATGATGAACGGCAAAAAACGGATGGTGTTGCGCTGGTAAAGCGCGTTGAAAATGCCCAGGACGAGATCATCGCCTGTCAAATTCAGAGTGACTGTTTCAGCAGTGATTGGGTGGCTGACTTCCACCGCCAGCGGCGCGTTGTTCATCTGCTCAATGACGGCATAAAAATGCGGCTCCAATTCGGGGTACGCCGCTCCGCACTCCACATCGGCGGCGCAGTTGGCAAAGAGCGTTTCGAGCGCCCGCGCCAGGGTCGGCACGCGCTGTTCGTAGGCGTCCACTTCGGGCGCATAGACCGAATCCAAAACCACACTGCGAATCCCTTCAGGGTACAGGCGCATGGTGGTCAACACCAGCCGCGCCGAATACGAAGCGCCAATGAGATTCCATTGTTCGTAGC
>JBAIYF010000733.1:0-5564 GCA_037916115.1 Anaerolineales bacterium | reverse complement strand
TCAACAAGTCCAGCCTGCAGCAATCCATACACAATGCGGCGGACTTCCACGTCAGTTAATTTATTCGTCTTGGCGATCTGGCGCATGGAGTTCTTCGGATCCACGAACTTGACCACCTTCCACTCGTCCACACTCAGGTTGACGTTGGTCAGTGGGCGTTCAGTGAACTTGAGCGCCATATCCAGACTTGGTATTTCATCCTGCAATTGTTCCAGTTCACGCAGCTGGCGCGAACCTTCGATAATGATATTTTCCAAGTCGAGCCGCACGTTGATGCGGTCTTCCGGCGGGTACATCTCTGCCTCAAAACGGAAGATGCCCTCCACCCAGGTAAAGAGTCGGCGAATCTGATCTGTAAAATAAGCCTGTAAATTCAGGAGAATATCTTCGCGCGATACATACCCGGCATTGATCAGCAAAAGCCCCAATTCCTTGTCGGTCATCTTTCCAGAACGTTCAATGATAGCTTTATACTGGTTGGCGTTGATCTTATTCGATTTGTATAACACGGCGGCAAGACTGCCATCTTCCTTGCCGATTCGGGCGTATGCCAGTTTCCCCTCGCGGAACGAGACAAACGCCTGCTCCGACGCCCCATCGATCACCAGTGTACCCGTTTTACTGGCAAGGTTGATAAGGTTTAACAATTGAGTGATGGTGAAATCTCGTAAGTTACCGCGTAGCGCCATAATTCCTCTTCCGTACCTCGAGGGGTTTCAAAAATTATACTTGTTAAACCCCTAATCTGCAATTAATAGGCTTTGCACTCTTGTATGGATATGCAATCGCAAGGGTTTTTCGCCCCAGTAGAAAACCGCCCTCCCGCCCGGGCGACCTCACTACGGCTACGTAACCCCCAACACCGCAGAATGTCTCTTGGGGAACAGTCCATTCAACAACACCCGTGCCGTATGATGCTCCACGTAACAATCCGCGAAGACATGACGTAGTTCATCAAGGCTGCGGTGACCGAACAACAAGTGCAGGAAAGTCAGGTCGGGGAATGCAGCATCAACCTCAATGCCCGGACCGACCCGCATCGGCTCAACATCGACCAGCCTGCCCCGTTCAAACGCCATTCGGATTCCACTTGTGTAAAAACTCAACCGCAACAGACCAGAATATCCAACCGCCGCCGATTCCGCCATCCGCCTCTCCAACACTGGGCGGATATGCTTTAGAAAAGCAGGCAGGTTTGACACACGCACATAATAAGCATACGGATCCCTGACAATCGGAAGCCGATCCCCCATGGCTTCATAGGCAGAGTGCTGCTCACCGAAACCAAAGCCAAAGGACGTACGCGAGCCGCCATCACGCGCAGCATATTCACCGCCCTTTGTCCATAAATAGCGCGCCAGAGCAGGAGATATTTCCAACCACGAATACCCATCCACCAGCGCAAAATACGTGCAGACCACGCCACCCATCCATAACTCATTGGAATGTTCGAAGTAGCCAATCCGCTTCCCAGAAGTATCTTCAATCACCATCTTCTCATAACGGGTGATGTTCTTTTCGCCCTTGCCCAGTATTTCATAACGCACGATCTCAGAGGTGCGCTTGCAAGAGATCAACCACTTCGCCTCTGCCGCCGCATAGATCTGCGTAATAAAATCCACATCCCCCTCCCCCGCCGGGCGAAAGTGAAACAGTTCAATTTCGCCATCTTTCAATGACGGCACATGCGGCTCAAAGCCTCTGCGCCCACCGGAAAGGTTCAACGCCATGCCGTACCCGAACTGGCGGTAATAATTCGGGATTCCCGTGATCACCTGCACCAAATGACCACGCTCCTCGCTCCACTTATGCACTTCTTCCATTTGCGCACGGATCAACCCGCGGCGGCGAAACTCCGGCAGGGTGCAGACCAACTCAGGTCTGCCCACACCAAACTCAATGCCATCGAACGTCCATGTTTGGGGGATCAGGCACAAGGTTGAAACGATGCGCCCCGTGGCAGTTTCTTCCACCACCGTAAAATCGCCGGGAACCAAAGTCGGGTGCGGTTTGGTAATCAGATCCTGTATCCATGCAGCAATGCCAAGGTTGGGTTTGTCGGGACCATCATCGCTGTGCATACGGCTGTTGATATCCGCAAGCGCGTCTGCATCCGCTTTTGAGGCGCGGCGCAAGATCAATCCGTCACCGAGGTCACGGATAAAAAGTTCAGATTTCGTGTTCATACTTCTATTCTTTCAAAAGTTTCTTCAACTGTGTCATGGCTTCCTGCGGGTCTTTGAACAGGATGCCCTTCATACCAACCTGCTCACATGCTTCGATGTTTGCGGGCACATCGTCGACAAAAACCGCCGCCTCCGGCTGGACCTTTGCCTGTTCCAGCGCCAGAAGGTATATCTTCGCCTCAGGCTTTGCCACTCCGACCTCCGCAGAAATCGTCAGGTACTCGAAGGCATCATCCATTTTTTTGCGGACAAGATATTCACGCATATCTGACCAGGCATTGCTGATCAAGCCCGTCACAAAACGCGGACGGAGAGAGCGCAAATAATCGAGGATGGAATGATCCACAATATCTCCGGCAAAGAACTCCCGCTCCACATCAGCGATCTCGTTTTTGGCGATCTTCAACCGTTTGGCAATCGCCTCCCAATGTTTCTCCACGGGAATCTCCCCCACCGTGGCCTGCTTTGCCGAGGGGCTGTTGAAGACGATGTTATCAATATCAGCATAGTCCATGCCGAAGCGTTCGGCAAGATGCTGGCGCGGCGCCTGATATTCGGTTCGTTGGATCACGCCGCCAAAATCAAAAAATACAGCTCGAATTTTCATGGTTGGTTCCATAGATTTCATAAAAAATCCCGCAGGCGGATGAAACTCGCCTGCGGGTAATTTTGCTCAAGCAATGGGCTACTTCTTCTTTGGGGTCTTCTTTACAGTTGACTTTGAAGTGGATTTGGAAGCGGCCGGTTTTTTGGCATCTGTCGTTTTCTTCGCAGAAGATTTGGCAGCAGGCGCCTTTTTGCTGGCAACGGTCTTTTTGGCAGTCGATTTTCCAGCCGCACTTTTGACCGATTTAGGCAGGGGCTCGGTTTTCAGATCAAGTGAGTTGGGCATATCGTCCGCCGGTACTTCAGGCAGATTCTTGGCGGCTTCACGCCAATTTGGGAAGAACAACTCCATACGCTGGCGCGAAATGGAATTAGCGCGGCGGCAGCGAGGGCAATGCGCGTCGTAATGGTTCTGGTTCTTCTCCTCCATGGACATGAGCGCAGTGAGCATTTCTGCGCGTCCAACCGTGAAGGGTGTCTGACAATAGAGACAACGTAAATTGATCATGAAAATAAACCTCTCGTAAATTTACTCGTCGTACCGCCTGATTCTACACCTAAACTTTCTGCACTGCGAATCTTTTTTGCTCTTTTTAGGTGACTCAAAAGTACCGCCATCTAAACCCGTTTTTGGGCACTTTCTAATTCCTTGCCGGGGCGAAGTTCCTTCTCGTAGGTGGCAAATTCGCTCACTACACGCATACCAGCGCGCCGGTACAGGCGGGTTGCACCGGTGGTGTTGGAGGCATCCACCCCCAACCCAATGGTTTGGGTGCCGCGCTGGTAAAAATCACGGAAGGAGTGCTGGAGCAATGCCAGCCCCAGCCCCAACTTACGCCACGGCTTGCGGACGCCCAACGTCCCCACCCAGCCTATTCCATTGCGGTAACGGTTCTGGGTAAAACCGGCAATCTGGTCGCCATCCCAAGCGATATACCAAAGCGCGGGGTCAAACTCGGGGCGTTCAAACTTCCGGAATGACCATTCCTCGAAGGTCGAGTCGTGGCTGCCCCAATGCTCGCGGAAGGCTTCATTATCTGCCTCCCATAACAGGCGTGAATCCGTTTCCTTGTTGAATGGGCGCAGTTCAATGCCCGGTGGAAAGATGGGCATGGGCGGCTCTTCTGTCAGGTTGATCTCCATGCGCCAAAAGTAGCGGATAAATGTATAGCCCAGATGAGTGTGCAGCGCCTTGCCGGGTTCATCCTTGCCATCGAAGGTGCTTTGCAGGAACACACGCAATTCCGGATCTGCGGCTTTCATCATTTCGCGGGCACGGGCTTCCACACTCTGTAATAGTGTAGTTCCAATCCCGCGTCCTTGAAAATTGGGATGAACATAGCCGTCCGTTGCAAAGTGGGCAAAGTCTTTTTCGTTCAAGAGCACTTCAAAGCCAACCACCCTCCCATCGGGAGCCTCTACAAGAAATGCATCGGTTTCAAGGGTGAAGCCTTCTTCTTCCCACTGATGAAGCAGGTCTTCAGGTGTGTCTGCAACGGCAGTGTCACCATCAGCTTCGCAAACGACATAGATCAAATCTGCCACGGCGTTGGCATCTGCCCGGGTCACACCGCGCAGTTTCAGGCTTGGGTCAAGAGGCGGTCTTTCAGTCATGTTGCGTTTCCTTCCAATCTTCAAATAAAATTCCCATGTAGAGTAAATCCCAGCGTTTGCCATCCTTGAGTAGGGCGCCGCGCAAGCGACCTTCATGTTGAAAGCCGATTTTCTCATAAGAACGAATGGCACGCGGGTTGTATTCAAACACATTCAAGGTGACACGGCGCAGGTTGAGTTCGAGAAACGCAAAACGTAGAATGATGTACATGGCATCGGTGCCGTAACCTTTACCCCAATCTTCGCGCGCGTAAATTCCAATGCCGAGGAAGGCATCACGCGATGCGGGGTTATCGAGCAAGAGGTCGGTCTCGCCCAGCAGACGGTCATTTTCAAGGAGACGGATGCTGAACCAATATTGCTTTGTAGAGTTCGCATCCATCTCCTTTTCAAAAAAATCGGCGGTGGCTTTGGGCGAATACACCCGAGCGGGTCCCGACCCAAAGAGACGCATTAGTTCTGAGTCACGGGTGAAGCGGGAAAAGGTCCTGCCGTTCTCCTGCGGGTCGACAGCCGCGAGGCGGACGAGGGCTCCGCGATAGATGTCTTTCATCGCCTCATCCCCGTGCCTGGCTTGATTCTGACCATTCGGCATTCAGCAAGCCGTAGCCGACCACGTCCCAAAATTCGCCGTCGCGATGCAGGGCTTTTCTGCGGCGCACTTCTTCCATGAAGCCAAACTTTTGGAAGAGACGGATGGCGCCTTCGTTATAAGCAGGCACCACCGCCGTTACACGGAAGAGGTTCAACTCGCCGAAGGCATAGCGCAACAGCAGACTCAACGCCTGCGAGCCGTAGCCTTTATGGCGAAACTCGGCTTCACCGATGCCGAGGCGAAGATAGGCATTACCGTTCGTCCAATCCACATATTCAATGATGGCTTTACCGATCAGACGGTCATCTTCACGGGCGCGAATGGTGAAGTAGAAGAGGTTGCGCTGCTCGTCTATCTCCTTTTCGATGGCTTCGTATTGCTTCTTCACCATTGCAGGTGAAAGCGGGCGGATAGGTTTCAACTCCATCAGGCGCATGAATTCGGCGTCGTGCGTCCAACGGGATTCAATTTCGGGATGCGCTTCATGGTCAATGGGACCGAGGCGGATATCCTGAGCTTCAAATAACTGGGTTTGTATGTCGTACATGATATTTTTTCCTTGA